>JBBSLM010000487.1:0-1881 GCA_038255245.1 Sphingomonadales bacterium | reverse complement strand
TCGGCCTCGCCGCTTTCAGGGGCTGGGGTCGGGGCGGGCGGCGGTGTGTCAGTCTGAGCAAAGGCGGGCGGGGCAAGGATCAGGCAAGCGGCCGCGACGCCGGCGGCCAGGCGAGTGCGAGCCCGCAGGCTCCTCAATGAAAAACGCAAATGCCCCTCCACACAGGCGCCGATCGCCTCATTGCGACATTTGTAGCAGGATGTGTGCCAAGCGGTTCGTCGGCAAACGGTGTCAACTTGTCGAAAAATCAGGAGGAATCCGTCCACATGCGGACAGGGGACATTTTATCGTGTCCGGAATCGGACACTTCGCCGCGCCTCCCGCGCCGCGTCCGGCTGTGCTAGCGAGCAGCCATGCACCCGCTCTACGCCAACATGCCGGTCTCGTTCTTTGAGCGTATGTCGATGCGAGCGCGCGAGACCGGGGCGATCAATCTCGGCCAGGGCTTTCCCGACGCGAACGGCCCGCCCGAGGTGCTGGCAGCGGCCGCGCGGGCGCTGATCGAACGGTCGAACCAATATCCGCCGATGCTGGGCTTGCCGGAATTGCGCAGCGCGGTGGCGGACCATTATCGCGTGGCACAGGGCGTCGATCTGACGCCGGAGGAAGTGGTCGTCACGTCTGGCGCGACCGAGGCGATCGCCGCGGCGATCTTTGCTATCGTCTCGCCCGGCGACGAGGTTTTGCTTTTCCAGCCGCTGTACGACGCCTATCTGCCTTTGGTGCAGCGCGCCGGCGGCACGGCCCGGCTGGTGCGCCTCACGCCGCCCGACTGGCGGATCACGCGCGAGGCGCTGGAGTCAGCGATCACGCCCGCGACCAGGGCCGTGATCCTGTGCAATCCGCTCAACCCGGCCGCGTCGATGGCGAGCGCAGAGGAGCTGGCGCTGCTCGCGGACTTCTGCGTGTCGCACGATCTGATCGCGATCAGCGACGAGGTGTGGGAGCATGTCACCTTCGACGGCGCGCGGCATTTGCCGTTGATGGCGCTGGCCGGCATGCGCGAGCGGACCGTCAAGGTCGGCTCCGCGGGCAAGATTTTCGCAATGACTGGCTGGAAAGTAGGCTGGCTGTGTGCCGCACCGGAGCTGGCCCGCGTGGTCGCCAAGGCGCACCAATTCCTGACCTTCACGACGCCGCCGAACCTGCAATGGGCGGTGGCGGAGGGGCTGCGCGGGTCGATGGGCTGGGTGGAAGAATCGCGCGCCGGCTTCGAACGGTCGCGCGACCGGCTGGCGGACGGGCTTGCGCGTTTGGGCCTGAAGACACTGCCGAGCGCGGCGACCTGGTTCCTGTCGCTGGACCTCGCCGCGTCCGGGATCGAGATGTCGGACGAGGCTTTCTGTGACTGGATGGTCGCCGAGGCCGGGGTCGCGGGAATTCCGATCTCGGCTTTCTATGCGGAAGAACCAGTCACGCACCTCGTCCGCCTCTGCCACGCCAAGCAGGATGCCACGTTGGATGAGGCGCTTGTAAGGTTAGAGCGAGCGCTGCCGAAATTGCATCGCTCCCCGGCGAAAGCCGGGGTCCAGACCTAGGTTCATTGACGACGCGTTGCGTCGTCCTGGGCCCCGGCGTTCGCCGGGGAGCAAGAACTTCCTACCCCGCCAGCGTCCGCAGCATCTCTTCCCAGATGTCGATCTGGTCGTGAAAGGCCCTGATGACCACCCGCTCGTTCAGGCCGTGGACGCCGGACTGGTCGCCGATCCAGGTCCATAAGGCGGCGACGCCGTAGGTCGGGATGCCGGCGGCGCGGAGATAAGCGCCATCGGTGGCGCCATTGAGCTGCACCGGGACCAAAGGCGCGTTTGGATATTTGCGCGACAAGGCGGCGCGGAAGGCGTCCATGATGTCGGCGCGCAGGGGGCTGGCCGGCGACGG
>JBBSLM010000486.1:0-1889 GCA_038255245.1 Sphingomonadales bacterium | reverse complement strand
GCTGGAAGCCCGCCACCCGCTCAGCGCCGATGCGGATGAGCTGGAATATGCCGACGACAGTCATGCCATCCGGGAGTTTCGGCGGTTCACCGGCATGACCCCCGGCGCGTATGTGCGGCAGAAGCGAAAGGGCGACCGCCTGGTCTATACCGGCGTGCCGCTGTCAATCGGCGAAAGCGGCATCGTCCAAGTGTAGCTCCGCACCGACGCGGCCGTTATATTCGTCGCGCTTCATCCGCCCGGCCAGCCAGACCCGGCGGCCCTGCGCGGCGCGCAGCGAAAGCCCGAGCGGGCTGTCCGCCATGCGGAAGGCGACCGCTTTCACTTGCCCGCCATCGTCGCCGGACGCGACCAGGCGCAGATGATTGTTGCCGACCACATCGGCACGGATCACGCGCACCGGGCCGGCGACGATGCGCGGCGCCGGCCAGCCCGCGCCATAGGGGCCGGCGGCCTCCAGCGCTTCGCACATGTCGGGACAGATGCCGCGGCTCGACAATGACGCGTCGATCAGCAGCGCCGGATTCTCCCGCGCCGCGGCGATGTCGCGCTGCAGGCGGTCCTCCAGAAAATCGCCAAGCGCCTCGACCTTGTCCCCCGCCACCGTCAGCCCCGCCGCCATGGCATGGCCGCCGCCTGCCGACAGCAAGCCGCTTTCCTTGGCCGCCAGCACCGCCGCGCCGAGATCGACGCCCGAGATGGACCGGCCGGAGCCTTTGCCCGTGCCTTCGCCGTCCAGCGCGATGACGATGGCGGGACGGCCCATTTTCTCCTTCAGCCGCCCGGCGACGATGCCGATCACGCCGGGATGCCAGCCGGCGCCAGCGACCAGGATGACGGCGCGATTGCCCTGATGGGCGGCGGCGGCTTCGGCGGCTTCGAGCACCATCGCCTCGATCGCGCGGCGTTCCTCATTGTGATGATCGAGTTCGGCGGCGATCGCGGCGGCTTCCAGCGGATCTTCGGTGGTCAGCAGGCGCACGCCGAGGTCCGAAGTCCCGACGCGGCCGGCGGCGTTGATGCGCGGGCCGAGCGCGAAGCCGAGGTCGCTTGCGCCCAACGCTTTGGTCAGCCGCGCCGCGTCGATCAGGGCGGCGAGCCCGACGTTGCGGCGGCCGGCCATCACCTTCAGGCCTTGTGCGACGAAAGCGCGGTTGAGGCCCCTCAGCTGGGCCACGTCGGCGACGGTGCCGAGCGCGACGAGATCGAGCAGGTCGATCAGCTTCGGTTCTTCCCGTCCGGAGAAGAAATCGCGCCGCCGCAGCTCACGCAGCAAAGCCGCGCCGAGCAGGAAGGCGACGCCGACGGCGGCGAGGTGGCCGTGGGTCGCGGCTTCCTCATCTTCGTCCAGGCGGTTGGGATTGACCATCGCAAAGGCGGCGGGAAGCCGGCTGGCGCATTGATGGTGGTCAACGACGATCACATCGACGCCCGTCGCGCGCGCTTCGTCCAGCGCATCGAAGGCCTGCGCGCCGCAATCGACGGTGACGATCAGCTGCGCCCCGCCTTCAGCCAGCTTCACCAAAGCCGCGCCGGAGGGGCCATAGCCTTCCATCAGCCGGTCGGGGATATAGGCGCCGGCGGTGAGGCCAAGGTCGCGCAGCAGGCGGATCAACAAGGCCGCGGAGGTGGCGCCATCGACGTCATAGTCGCCGAAGATGACGATTTTCTCGCGCCGCTCCACGGCATCGGCGAGGCGGGTGGCGGCCTTGTCCATGTCGCGGAACAAAGAAGGGTCCGGCATGAAGCCACGGATGGTCGGCGTGCGGTGGCGCTCCAGCTCGCCGCGGGCGACGCCGCGCGCCAGCAGCAGCTGGTCCGTAAGGTCGTCCGGGCGGAAGCCTTCGTCGCCAGCATCGGCGGCATGGTGCCGCCAGCGCCACGCCTGG
>JBBSLM010000485.1:0-1890 GCA_038255245.1 Sphingomonadales bacterium | reverse complement strand
GTCGGCCACATCCTTGTCGAAATAGGCGCGCGACGCCGCCTGTACGCCATAGGCGTTCCGGCCGAGGAAAATCTGGTTCAAATAGAGCTGGATGATCTGCTGCTTGGTCAGCACGCTCTCGATGCGACCGGCCAGGAAGGCTTCCTTGATCTTGCGCGTGACGGAATATTCGTCGCCCAGCAGCAAATTCTTCGCGACCTGCTGCGTGATCGTGGAGCCGCCGCGCGCCCGCTCGCCGCTGCCGGCCTTGCCGATATAATCGAAGATCGCGCCCAGCGTGCCGGGCCAGTCGATCCCGTCATGCTCGAAGAAGGTCTTGTCCTCCGCCGAGGTGAAAGCGTCGACCAATTGCTGCGGGAACTCCTCGTAAGACAGCTCCACGCGCCGCTCGCGCGCGAAAGTCTGTACGGTGTCGCCATCGGCATTGCGCACATAGCTGGGCAGCGGCGGCCGGTAGGTCAGCAAACTCTCCGCCGACGGCAGGTCGCGCGCGAACGCGAACCAGAGCAGGCCGTAGAAGATGAAGGGCAGGGTCGCGAGCGCGGCCAGCCACTTTACCCATTTCCTGTCCCACAGCGCGCTGATCCGGCGCGTCGCGGGCTCGGCCCAGTCCCGGAGCCGCCGCGAGCCATCCGCCAGCCACGCGAAACCGCCGCGGCGCAGGGTCAGGCGCTGGGTAGAGGCGGGTTCGTCGGTCATGCGGCCCCCGCTTAGAGCCTGATCGTCCGAGGTGGAAGCGCTTCGCGCATCCAGAAGGCCGCGCCGGGGCAAAGCGCCGCGTGTGAATAGGAAAAATCCTATTTCGCTTGCAATGTAGGATTTCAAATGTTCTTCTTCTGTTCGCACCGGGAAAGTGATTCGGAACCAAGGAGAGAGACATGCGGGAATTGAGCATCAAGGCGGCACTGATGGTTGGCGCGCTGGCGATCGGCGCGGCCGCGGCCGGGGGCGCCTCGGCGCTGGCATCGGAGAATATCGCCTACAGTTACGACGCGCGCGGCCGGCTCACCAAGGTCGAGCGCACGGGCAACGTCAATCACGGCGTCAACACGGCCTACAGCTACGACAAGGCCAACAACCGCACCAACCGTCAGGTGACCGGCGTGCCGTAATCCGCTCCGCCTGAGCCTGTCGAAGGACAGTGTTCAGGTGTGACTTTAGGTGTGACCTTTCGCTCCGCCGGATCGGCCGACGGGCGCCAACGAACAAGGAAATTGACATGACACGCAACCTGCTTCGTGCGGGCGCCCTTTCGTGCGCCCTGCTGACGTCCACCGCTTTGTGCACCCAGCCGGCGCTGGCGCAGCAAGCCCGCGAGTTTCGCACCCTCGACGCGAACGGCGTCGACCTGACTCACGGCGACTTCGTGATGAGCATCGTCGAAGGCGCGATCGGCACCGGCGAAGCGGCTTTGAGCCTGGTACGGACCGGCGCTTACTATAGCGGCTATAACGGCCACCAGTGGGACAATATCACCTTCCGCAAGGAAATGGTGTTTGGCGGCGGTGTCAATTATGTGGTGAGCGTCGGCACACGGGCGGAATATTTTACCGGCCCCGGCACCCTGCCCAGCGGCTCCACCCTGACCGGCAGCGGCAACGCGTTCACCTATCGCCGCTCGGACGGCACGACCATCGAGTTCAATGATGCGGGTGCATACTTTACCGGAAGCACCTCCAATTTCTGCAACGGTAGTTCCGGGCAAGGCGGTTGCACCCTGCTCGCGACCGGCATCGGCACCCCGGACGGACGCGCGGTCGCGTTCGATTGGCAGGTGGTGCCGATCTGCAACGACGTCCCGATCGACGACCCGTCCTATGCCTGCACCTACGAATCCCGCCTGGCCAGCGTGTCCAACGGCTTCGGCTACCAGATCCAGTTCACCCATGC
>JBBSLM010000484.1:0-1899 GCA_038255245.1 Sphingomonadales bacterium | reverse complement strand
TGCCCTGAACGTTCAGGATGGATTGCTTCGCTCCGCTCGCAATGACGGTGATGGGGGTTACGCTTCGGTCTTCGGCTGGCTGCGGGCGCCCTTGCGGTGCTTCGCCTTGTGCTTGTCGGCGGCCGAGACGAGCTCGATCAGTTCGACCGAACCCTTGGCATCCTCGATCGCCTTGCGGGCGCCGGCGGAGATGCCAGCGACCTTCAGCGCGATTTTCGAGGTCAGCGCGCCCTTGCCGAGCACCCGCACGCCGTCCTTGCCGCCGCGGGTCAGGCCCGCCGCGTCGAGTTCGGTCTGGGTCAGCACGCCCTTGGCGTCCAGCTTGCCGCTGTCGATCGCCTTCTGGATCGCGCCGACATTCACCTCGGCATAATCCTTGGCGAAGATGTTGTTGAAGCCGCGCTTCGGGATTCGCATGTGCAGCGGCATCTGGCCGCCTTCGAAGCCGAAGATCGAGACGCCTGAGCGGCTGGTCTGGCCCTTCTGGCCGCGGCCAGCGGTCTTGCCGACGCCGGAGCCAATGCCACGGCCGACGCGGACGCGGCTCTTGCGGGCGCCGGGATTGTCGCGGATTTCATTCAATTTCATGTCGTGCACTCGCTTTCGCTATGTTCGCGCTGTGTTTTGCTCCTCTCCCTGCAAGGGAGAGGATACGAAGCCTTAGCTGCGCAGCAGCTTAGGCGAAGTTGGTGAGGGTCGGACCCTCACCCTCCCACTCGCTTCGCGAGCGGGCCCCTCCCTCTCCCTTGCAGGGAGAGGGACGATTCAACCTTCAACCGACACCATATGCTGGACCTTGCGGATCATGCCGCGGACTTCCGGGCTGTCCTCAAGCTCCACCGTGCGGTGCATCTTGTTGAGGCCGAGCCCGATCAGGGTCGCGCGCTGGTCCTTGGGACGACGGATCGGCGATCCGGTCTGGGTGATTTTCAGTTTCGCCATGTCAGCTTACTCCGTGACCGCGAGGGCTTCTGCTTCGGCCGTTTCGGCCGAGGCGCCGCCACGGGCGAGCAGATCGGCGATCTTCTTGCCGCGACGCTGCGAGACCGACTTCGGGCTCGACTGGTCCTTCAGCGCTTCGAAGGTCGCACGGATCATGTTGTAGGGATTGGACGTGCCGATCGACTTGGTGACGACGTCGGCGACACCCAGGCTTTCGAACACGGCGCGCATCGGGCCGCCGGCGATGATGCCGGTACCGGCCGGAGCGGTGCGGACATGGACCTTGCCGGCGCCGAAGCGGCCGTCGCCGTCATGGTGCAGGGTGCGGCCTTCCTTGAGCGGCACGCGGACCATGGCCTTCTTGGCCGCCGCGGTCGCCTTGGAGATCGCCTCCGGCACTTCGCGCGCCTTGCCGTGGCCGAAGCCCGACCGGCCCTTGCCGTCGCCGACCACGACCAGAGCCGCAAAGCCGAAGCGCTTGCCGCCCTTCACGGTCTTGGAAACGCGGTTGATGTGGACGAGCTTCTCGATCAGCTCTTCGCCGCCATCGTCGTCGCGACCGCGCCGATCATCGCGACCACGGCCACGGCCGCCGTCACGACCGCCACCGCCGCGTCCGCCCTGGCCACCGCGTCCGCCGCCCTGGCCGCCGCGGCCGCCACGGCTACGCTGCTGCTCGGGAGCGGCTTCCGAAGCCGGAGCTTCCTGAGCCGGAGCTTCGGGTGCGGGAGCTTCGGGCGCAGCGGCCGGAGCCTCCGCAGCCGGAGCAGTCGCCGCCTCGGCAGCGGGAGCTTCCGCCGCTGGAGCCTCGGGAGGCGCAGCCTCGGCCGCCGGAGCTTCCGCGGCAGGAGCCTCGGGCGCCGCAGCCTCGGCCGCCGGCGCTTGTGCGGCCGGTGCCTCGACAGCCGGCGCTTCCGTCGCTTCGGCCGGGGTTTCGTTCTTGTTTTCGTCAGCCAT
>JBBSLM010000483.1:0-1903 GCA_038255245.1 Sphingomonadales bacterium | reverse complement strand
CTGGCGCGGCAGGCGCCGCCCAGGGAGCGGGCGCTGATCGCGGCGATGGCCTTGCGCTACCGCGACGGCGGCGGCGGCGGCGCGGGCGACCTTGCCTTCGCCGGCGCGATAGACTCGATCGCCGAAGCCGAACCGGCGAACGACGCGCTGCAGACGCTCGCCGGGGACGCGTGGATGGTCTACGCCATTCATTCCGGCGAACGGCAACATTTCGACCGCGCCAAGGCTTTGCTGGACCGGGTGCTGACCCGCGCGCCGGACTATGTCCCGGCCATCCATTATTACATTCACGTCACCGAGATGACCGGCAATGCCGGCCTGGCGGAGCGGTTCGCCAATCGCCTGCCGGTGCTGGCGCCAGCGGCGAGCCATCTGGTCCACATGCCGTCGCACACTTTCTACCGGATCGGCCGCTATCAGGATGCGGCCGATGCCAACAAGCGCGCGGTGGAGATCGGCAATGCGGATGCGCAACGGATCGGGCTGGCGGACGGCCCGTGGGACCTGCCCTATCACATTCACAACGTCCATTTCGGCATTGGCGGCGCCCTGATTTCCGGGGACGCGGAGACTGCCTTTGCGATCGGGCGGCCGTTCCTGCAAGCGATCGGCGGCATGGGCGCGGAAGCGCCGCCCGTCTTCCTGCAGATGGTCACCGGCACCGCCTTGTTCGCGGAAGGCCGCTTTGGCGCGCCTGCGGACATGCTGGCGACCAGCGAGCCGCCCGAAGCCTGGACTTATGTGCGGGCCTATTGGCGCTATGCGCGCGGCGAGGCGGCGGCGCGGAATGGCGACGTGGCGGCGATCCGCGCCGAGATCGCCGCCATGCCGGCGCTGAATGACGGCCCCGAAACCGACCGTGGCGAGCGCGCCGCGATCCGCATGGCGCAGATCGCCCGGCTGGTGCTGGAGGGCCGCGCGGCGATGCTGGAGGAGCGGCCGGCGGCCGCGCTCACCGCCTTCTGGCGCGCGGCGCAACTGCAGGAGCGGCCGAGCTTCGGCGCGATGATGGACCCGCCGATTTTCTGGTACCCGGTGCGCCGCGACGTGGCGGCGGCCTTGCTCAGGTTGGGCCTGCATCGGCAGGCGGTGCAGGAAGCGGATGCGGTGCTGCGCGATTGGCCGAACGAGCCGATGACGCTCGCCACCCGCGCCGCCGCGCAGGAAGGGCTGGGCCGGAGCGCAGCCGCCCGCATCGACCGCCGGCTGGCGCGGATCGGCTGGCGGGGCGATCCGCGCGCATTGCTGCGCTAGCCAGCCCTTGTGTTGCACTAAGGCAACACTAAATCCTGCCCAACGACCAGAATGGGGCTGACATGGATCTCGAGAAATTCACCGAGCGCGCGCGCGGCTTCTTGCAGGCGGCGCAGACCGTCGCCTTGCGGCTGGACCACCAGCGGATCGAGCCGGAGCATGTGCTGAAGGCGCTGATCGAGGACGAGCAGGGCATGGCGTCCGGCTTGATCGCGCGGGCCGGGGGCGACGCCAAGGCAGTGAGCCGCGCCCTTGACGCGGAGCTTGCCAAGATACCGGCGGTCACCGGCAGCGGCGCCGCCAGCGCGCCGGGCCTCAACGGCACCACCATCCGCGTGCTCGACCGCGCCCAGCAGATTGCCGACAAAGCGGGCGACAGTTTCGTCACCGTCGAGCGGCTGCTGCTCGCTCTGGCCATGACGCAGGACAATGGCGCCGGTCGTTCGCTCGCCGCCGGGGCGGTGAAGGCGGAGGGTCTTAACACAGCGATCAACGAATTGCGCGGCGGCCGCACCGCCGACACGCAAAGCGCCGAAGACCGCTATGACGCGCTGAAGAAATTCGCCCGCGACCTGACCGAGGCGGCGCGCGAGGGCAAGCTCGATCCCGTCATCGGCCGCGACGAGGAAATCCGCCGCACCGTCCAGAT
>JBBSLM010000482.1:0-1913 GCA_038255245.1 Sphingomonadales bacterium | reverse complement strand
CCCGCGTCGGCGTGGCGCATGACGCCGGTGCCGGGGTCGTTCCACAGCACCCGCTCCAGCCGCCGCGCCGCTTCGTCGCTGCCGTCGGCGACGATCACCACGCCGGAATGCTGCGAATAGCCCATGCCGACGCCGCCGCCATGATGGAGCGAGACCCAGGTCGCGCCGCCGGCGGTGTTGAGCAAAGCGTTGAGCAGGGGCCAGTCGGAAACCGCGTCGCTGCCGTCCTTCATCGCCTCGGTCTCGCGGTTCGGCGAGGCGACCGAGCCGCTGTCGAGATGGTCGCGGCCGATCACGACCGGGGCCTTCAACTCGCCGTTGCGGACCATTTCGTTGAAGGCGAGGCCGAGCCGGTGGCGCTGACCCAGGCCAACCCAGCAGATCCGCGCCGGCAGGCCCTGAAAGGCGATCCGCTCCCGCGCCATGTCGAGCCAGCGGTGGAGGTGGGGATCGTCGGGGATCAGCTCCTTCACCTTCGCGTCGGTCTTGTAGATGTCCTCCGGATCGCCCGACAGGGCGACCCAGCGGAACGGGCCGATGCCGCGGCAGAAGAGCGGGCGGACGTAAGCGGGGACGAAGCCGGGAAAATCGAACGCGTCCACCACGCCATGGTCGTAGGCGACCTGGCGGATATTGTTGCCATAATCGAAAGTCGGCACGCCCATGTGGCGGTAGGCGAGCATCGCCTGCACATGAACGGCCATGGAGGCGCGGGCCTCGCGCTCGACCCGGCGCGGATCGGCCTCGCGCTCGGCGATCCACTCATCGACCGTCCAGCCGATCGGGAGATAGCCGTTCACGGGATCGTGGGCGCTGGTCTGGTCGGTCACCGCATCCGGCCGGATGCCGCGCTCGACCATCAAAGGGAGGATTTCCGCGGCATTGCCGAGCAGGCCGACGGATGTTGGCGAAGTTGCCTCACTTATTATCCTCAGGGCATCGTCGAGAGTTTCGGCCTGGGTATCCAGATACCTAGTCTCGAGACGCTTCTCGATCCGGCTCTGCTGGCATTCGATCGCGAGGCAATGCGCCCCGGCCATCACCGCCGCCAGCGGCTGCGCGCCGCCCATGCCGCCGAGGCCCGCCGTCAATATCCACTTGCCGGTCAGGTCGCCATTATAATGCTGGCGGCCCATCTCGACGAAGGTCTCATACGTGCCCTGCACGATGCCCTGCGTGCCGATGTAGATCCACGATCCGGCCGTCATCTGGCCGTACATCATCAGGCCCTTGCGATCCAATTCGTGGAAATGCTCCCAGGTCGCCCATTTCGGCACGAGGTTCGAGTTCGCGATCAGCACGCGCGGCGCGTCCTTATGGGTGCGGAAGACCCCGACCGGCTTGCCCGATTGCACCAGCAATGTCTGGTCGCCCTCCAGCCGCTCCAGTGTCTCGATGATCGCGTCGTAACTCGCCCAGTCGCGCGCGGCGCGGCCGATGCCGCCATAGACGACCAGTTCCTCGGGCGCTTCGGCCACTTGCGGGTCGAGATTGTTCTGAAGCATCCGCACGGCGGCTTCGGTGAGCCAGGATTTGGCCCGGATTTCGGTGCCGGTGCGCGCGCGGATGAGGCGGCTGTTGTCGCGTCTGGTGTGCATCCGTCCCCCATATCCGTTCGTGTCGAGCGAAGTCGAGACACGGTGCCGCGGACAGGGTTTCTCGACTTCGCTCGAAACAAACGGGTGAGGGGTTTAGCTCTCGATTCCGCCCACGAACCGCCGCTCTGGGCCGGGGTGGCCGATCCAGTAGGCCAGTTCCGCCGGCCGCCCGATCCGCCAGACGCACAGGTCCGCCGCCTTGCCCGACGCGATGGTGCCGAGTTCCGCGTCGCGGCCCAGCGCCTTGGCGGCGTTGCGGGTCATGCCGGCGAGCGCTTCCTCGGGCGTCAGGCCGAACAGGGTGCAGGCCATGCT
>JBBSLM010000481.1:0-1914 GCA_038255245.1 Sphingomonadales bacterium | reverse complement strand
TCGCCTCAACGAGGTGGGGCGGCAGAATGAGGGGCCGATTTTCCTGAATGCCTATGTCGAGCATAAGGACGTGTTCGGGCTCACCGTGCGGGCCACCATCGGCAACACCGCCGACGCGCGCCAGACCTGGGACCGCACGGTCTTCGTCAATCGCCGCGACGGACCGGTCGACTTCTTCGAACAGCGCGACCGGCTGATCGGGCCGATCTTCGCTTTCCAGGTGCGGGGACGCTTCTAGGGCAAATTGCCAGACCACACTTCTAGAACCCGCTCATGCTGAGGAGGCATTGAGCTTGCCGAAATGCCGTCTCGAAGCACGGCCAGTCCTTCGAGACGCGCCTTCGCCGAGCTCAGTCGCTCCTCAGGATGAGCGGATTGACTATCCGTGCGTGGTGAAGACGCTGGTGCTGCCGTCGCGCGCGACGAGCAACGTCGCGTAGCGTTCGCGACGGTCGCCCATTTCCATGCCGGGTGAACCGATCGGCATGCCGGGCACAGCGATGCCGCGCGCGTCGGGGCGCTCCCGCAGCAGCCGCTCGACGTCCGAGGAGGGGACGTGGCCCTCGACGAAATAGCCGCCCGTCTCGCCGGTGTGGCAGGAGCGCAGCTGGTCCTCGATGCCGAGCCGGTCGGCAATCGGCTGCAAATCCTCGTTCATGTTCACGGTGACATCGAAGCCGGCCGCGCGCAGATGATCGACCCAGCCGCCGCAGCAGCCGCAGCTCGCCGAGCGATGGACAGTGATCGCCTTCACCGGCTCGCGCGCGCCGCACGCCACGAGCGCCGCCGCCGTTAGCCCGATAAATCCGCGCCGCGAGAGTTCCATAGTGTCCATCCTTCTCATGCCGGGCTCCAACTCCCGGACTTGCCGCCGCTTTTGGCGGTGACTTCAATAGCGCCGATCACCATCGTCCGGTCGATCGCCTTCAGCATGTCAAACAAGGTCAGGCAAGCGACAGAGACGGCGGTCAGCGCCTCCATCTCCACCCCGGTCTGGCCATTGGTTCGCACCTCGGCCTCGACTCGGAAGCCCGGCAGAGCGTCATCCGTCACGATCCTGACTGCGGCCCTGGTCAGCGGTAGCGGGTGACAGAGCGGGATCAGTTCGGCGGTGCGCTTGGCGGCCATGATCCCGGCCAGCTCGGCGGTGTGGATCACTGCGCCTTTCGGGGTGCTGCCGTCCGCAACCGCGGCGAGCGTTTCGGGGCGGCAGCGCAGTTCGCCACAGGCCGTCGCGGTGCGCGCTGTCGCCGGCTTGTCCGACACATCGACCATCGTTGCGCGGCCGCTTTGATCGACGTGGCTCAGGCTCATACCAGCCCCTCCAGCCGCTTTATGTTTCCGGCCAGCGAGCAGGGGCGGTGGCGGCTGTCGAGTTCCTTGGCCAGCACCAGATCCCAGCCGTCGCGACAGGCGCCGGTCGAGCCGGGCAGGCAGAAAATGAAAATGTCGCCGATCTGCCCCGCCAGCGCGCGTGATTGCAGCGTAGCCACCCCGACCGTGCCGAGGCTGGCCTGATGGAAAACCACCGCGAACCCGTCCATCTCGCGCCGGAGCATTGGCCGCACCGCCTCCGGCGTCACGTCGCGCGGGGCGAAGCCGGTGCCGCCGGTGGAGACGATGATGTCCACCGCCGGATCGTTGGCCCAGGCCGAGACCTGCGCCTGGATGGCCTCGACCTCGTCCGGCACGATCGTCCGGCCCGCAAGTTCGTGACCCGCGCCGACGATCCGTTCGGCCAGCAATGCGCCGGACTTGTCGGTTTCCTCAGTGCGTGTGTCCGAGACGACGAGCACCGCGATGCGCAGCGGATGGAAAGTCAGCTTCTCGTCGATCCCGTGCATCAATCGCGCGCCTGTTCACCCCACCGCGCGCGGTCGGCGCGGTCGGCTTCGGTTGGCTCGATCCAGCGCG
>JBBSLM010000480.1:0-1916 GCA_038255245.1 Sphingomonadales bacterium | reverse complement strand
TCGGCCATGATCGTCAGGAACTTGCGGCGCGTTTCGGCGTCGCTCGCGACTTCCTCATCCTCGAGCGTTTCGAGGAAGCCGAGCAGGGTGGCGAGCGGGGTGCGCAGTTCGTGGCTGGCATTGGCGACGAAATCGACGCGCATCTGCTCGGCGGCATAAGCCTGGCTGCGGTCGATCAGGCGCACGACGCGGGTGCCGTCGGCCAAGGTGGCGGTCGCCATCTCCCAGCGCTGGTCCGGATCGCCCAGCCCGGCCAGGTCGGTATGCGTGGCCGGTTCGCTGACTTCGCCCGGAAGATCGAGCAGCCGCTCGGCCGCGGCGGGATGACGAATGGCGAGGCGGACGTCGTCGCCCTCGATATGTTCGCCCAGCAGAGCGCGGGCAGCCGGATTGGCGAGCAGGACATGCTGGCCGCGCACGAGCAGCACCGGCTCGTCCGCCGAATCGAGCAAGGCGCGCCTGTCAGGCAGATCGGGTGCGGATTGTTCGACCGCGACCGGAGCAGGCTCTGGTGATGCGCCGGACCGCAGCAGCGCGATCGCACTGGCAGCCGCCACGCCCGCCAGAAATGCGGCGATCGCGGAGCCCGGCGCGGCGAGCGTGAAGGCCGCCGCGACTCCCGCAGCCGCCATCAGCGCCGCCAGAATCGCGAATATCGTCCGGTTTTGCGTCACTTCGCCCCTGATTCGTTCGGCTTTAACCACCAATCGCGCTCGCGCTGCGCGTGCTTTACGCCTAATAAAGGCTGGGAGTGTAGCGCGATAATATGGATCGAGAACTGGCATGAGCGCCGAGGGCGACAAGCCGGCCGGCAAGGCCGAAGGGCTCGGCACGCCGACGCGGCGGACGGTGCTCGCGCTCGGTGCGGTCGCGGCCTCGACGGTGGTGACGGTGCGCCCGGCGCTGGCGCAGACTGCCGGATCGGTGCTCAATTGCCAGATTCCCGTGCCCGGGCCGCATGCGGCGGGGCAGAATATCGCGGCGGACGGGACGCTCGTGCCTGCCGGCACCGCCGGCTCCCATCGCGCTCTCGCCCGCCCGCTGACTGGCGAGGAAGTGCGGGTGATGCTGAACAATGGCGCGACCCCGCCGGGCGTGAACCCGGAAGCGACGCAGGCCTATGCGAATTATATCCGGCGGCTCCAGGCCGGGATGAGCGGCTTCACCTGCTACGCTTCGCTGCAGATGCCGCGCTGAGCGGCGCCTTCTTCCCGATTTAACCTCCGTTCGCTTATGGCGGGCGCGATGGCTGGGCCGATTTACATTGCCGACATGGCGGACGCGCGCAGCGTGGTGCTGGAAGGGCTGACCCTGCTCTTCCATCCCGCGTCGGGGATGACCCACATTCTTGCGCCGCCTTCCCCGGAAATCCTCGCGGCCCTGGCCGCACCTGGCGATGCCGACGCGGTGCTGGCGCGGCTCGGTGCGCTGTTCGATTTCGCGCCCGGCGAGGGGGCGGCGGCGATCGAGGCGCGGCTGGCCGAGCTGGAGGCGAGCGGGCTGGTGCGGCGGGCATGAGGCACGAGTTGCGGCTGCGGGTCGGGCCGGTGAATTTCCGGGTCGGGTCGGCCTGGGGCGGGCCGGTGCGGGCGCTGCGGCGTCTGTACGAAGGCTATCCCGAGCCCGGCGGCATCGCCGATTACACTGTCCGGCTGGAGCCGGCGAAGCCGTGGCGGCGCTGGCTGCGGCCGTCGGTGGCGATCGGCGGGGATTATGTGCTGCCGGACGCGGCGCCCTTGCCGCTCGCGCATGGGCTGGTCGCGGCCGAGATGGCGATGAATTTGCAGATGGCGCTGGGCGAGCGGCGCTTCCTGCTGCTGCACGCCGCGAGCGTGGAGAAGGACGGACGCGCGCTGATTCTGACCGGCGAATCCGGGGCGGGGAAATCGACCTTGTCGGCGATGCTCGGCGAGCGC
>JBBSLM010000479.1:0-1917 GCA_038255245.1 Sphingomonadales bacterium | reverse complement strand
GAATCGCTGCCCGAGGCGCTCAGCCATTTGCCGCGGACATTGCCCGGCATCGACAAGATCGAATGGCTGATCATCAATGACGGCAGCAAGGACCGGACGGTCGAGGTCGCCAAGGCGCATGGTGTCGATCACATCGTCGACTTGCCGGTCAACATGGGTCTTGCGCACGGCTTCATGGCCGGGCTCCATCGCGGCCTGGCCGAGGGCGCCGACATCATCGTCAACACCGATGCCGACAATCAATATGACGCGGCAGACATCCCGAAGCTGATCCAGCCGATCCTGGACCGCCAGGCGCAATATGTGATCGGCGCGCGGCCCATTCCCGACATCGAGCATTTCAGCCGCACCAAGCGCTTCCTCCAGCGGCTGGGCAGCCGCGTCGTGCAGATCGTGTCGCGCACCACGGTGGCCGACGCCCCCAGCGGCTTTCGCGCCCTGCACCGCGACGTGGCGCTGCGCATCAACGTGTTCGACAATTACACCTACACGCTGGAATCGATCATCCAGGCGGGGCTGAGCGACTTCCGGATCATCTCGGTGCCGATCGGGGTGAATGGCGAGACGCGTCCGTCGCGGCTGGTCAAGTCGATCGGCGACTATGTCCGCCGCTCGATGTCGTCGATCCTGAAGGCGTTCTTCGTCTACAAGCCGGGCAAGACCTTCTTCCTGCTTGGCCTGATCCCAGCCCTGCTGGGCGCGATCCTGATGACCCGCTGGCTGGTGCTCTATTTTCTCGGCACCGAGCGCGCGCACGTGCCGAGCCTGGTCGCCGCCGCGGTGCTGCTGATCGGCGCATTGATCTTCTGGGTGGCCGGCTTGCTGGGCGAATTGTTCGCGATCAACCGGCGGTTGCTGCAGGACATCCAATATACCCAGCGCAAGGAGCGCGCCGACGCGGCGTGGCTGCGCGCACGCGAGCGCGACCCGCCCGGCGCGCCGCCGGCGGGATGAGGCTGGGTCACCCCCCACACCGCTCATGTCGAGCGAAGTCGAGACACGGGTCCGAGCGCGGTCGATGCTCCTGAGTTTGGGCTCTGCTCGAACCGGTCTCTCGACTTCGCTCGAGACGAACGAGGTTTTTGGCCGTCTGGTTTTGCCATGAGAAAGCTGCTCGGGCTGCTGGTCAGCCTGATCCTGTTGGGGCTGATCTGGTGGCAGGTCGATCTGGACGCGATCCTCGCCGCGATGGCGGCGGCGAACCCGTGGTGGCTGGCCGCCGGGCTCGCGACGATCGTGCCGCTGACGCTGATTACCGCCCTGCGCTTCGGCATGCTCACCCGGACCCCGATCGGCCTGTGGCCCGCGACGCGGCTGATCCTCGGCGCCTCGACGCTGAACCTGGTCCTGCCTTCCAAGCTCGGCGATCTCGCCAAGGGGCTGGTGCTGACCGGCCGCTACGGTTTCGACATGAAGCTGGCCGTCGCGATCGTCGTAATGGAGCGCTCGCTCGACATGGCGGCCTTGCTGTTCTGGGGCGTGCTCGCCTTGCTCTGGGTCGGCTGGGGTAATGTCTGGCTGATGCTCGCCGCGGCCGGGGCGGGGGGATTGCTGTTGCTCCTGCTCCTGCTGCTTTCCCCGCTCCGCATCGCCAGCCGGATGATCGCGCTGGCCGGGCGGATCGCGCCGGGCAGAGCCGGGCGCTGGCTGACGGGGTTCGCCGATGAATGGCAGCAGGCGGTGCGCTGGTTCTGGAGCAAGCCGACTCGCGTCGCCGGCGTGGCGGCGGTCAGCTTGCTGATCTGGGGCGGCCACCTCGCCCAATTCTGGCTGTTCGCGCAGGCGCTCGGCCACGTGCCCTTCCTCGACAATATGGCCTTCGCGACGCTCGCCATCCTGGCCGGCCTGCTGCCCTTCACCATGGCCGGGATCGGCACCCGCGATGCGGCGATCCTCTTCCTCTACGCACCCTTCCTG
>JBBSLM010000478.1:0-1920 GCA_038255245.1 Sphingomonadales bacterium | reverse complement strand
ACGTCCGGCTCGCTGCCGGGCAGGTCCTTCAGGGTGACGCGGTTCAGCGCGTCATGGCTGAAGTAGGTGTTCACCCCGTCGCGCCGGCGCACCCGAGTGACGTTGCCAGCGGCGTCGTAATTATATTTTTCAAGGTCGGTGTCCGAGCTGGTCCCCGCGCCTTGCGTGGTGTCCGGGAAATAGGTGGACCGCAGGCGATCATGGCCGTCATATTCATAAGTGGTGCGGTTGCCCTCGGCGTCGGTCAGCGTCTCCTGCCGGCCGTTGGAGGTGTAGGTGCTGGTCACCTCGTCAGCCGCCACGCCGCTGACCCCGACCCCGGTCTCCACCTTGGTCACTTGGCTCGCCGCATCATAGCTGGTGCGGGCGATCCGGTCGGGGCCGAACGTGCCTTGCGTGTCCAGGGTGCAGGCGTCGGACGGCAGCGACGACGTCGCGAACTCGCTCGGGTTCATCCGCTGCGCGGTGCAACTCACGCGGCCCAAGCTGTCGTAGCTGGTCTGGGTGAGGCTATGGGTGGTGGAGCCGGCAGTCAGCCGCTGCACGACCGGGCGCGCATTGGCGTCATATTCCACCTCGGCCGCCTGGGCCGCGCTGAACGCCGCCCAGTCGGTGTCCGACGGGCTGGCGACCGTGCCGGCCTCCTGCCTCGTGGGCAGCCCGGTCGTGCCGTCATAGGTGGTGCGCACCGCGCGATGCGAAAGGCTGCCGCCGCCGTCCGGATCGGGTGAGATCGCTCCCACGCGCTGCCGCGCCGCATTGTAGCGGAAACGGGTGGTATCGGCTGTGCCCGAGAGCGGCCCGTCCACGGTCGCGACATCGCCGAGCGGCGTGTAGGTCGCCGTCGTGGTCGCGCTGAGCGCGCCGGTGCCATCGCGGGCCTCGACCGCGTTGACGTTGCCGTTGGCGTCGTAGGCCAGCACAGTCCGGCTCTCCGCCGCCGTCCCGACGCAGGATGAAGCGACGGTGCCGCTCGCGCAGGCCGAGGTCTCGGTCACACGATATTCGCCGTTGGTCAGCGCATAAGTGTAGCGCAGCTCTGGCCTGTCGCCGCTGCCCGAGGGCGCGGGGCCGGTGATTGCGGTCACGCCGCCGTGGGTGCTGTCATAGGTGTAATTGGTGACATTGCTGCGCGCGTCGGTGGTGGTGATAGGTGAGTTGCAGGTTGCCGGGTTGGAGCAGGTCGAGGCGAAATTGGCCGAGGTCGTGATCGTGGCCAGGCCGGAGCCGGATTTCGCGACTGCCTGCGTCTGCGTGACGTTGCCGCGGGCGTCATACGTATATTGGACGTAATTGCCCTCCGGCGCGGTCACCCGGGTCAGGCGGCGGTCGCTGTCATATTGGTAGCTGGTCTGCCGGCTCAGCGGATCGGTGATGCTTGTCGGGCGCCCGATCGCGAGGTCCGAGACCACGGTCGTCACCCCGCTCGCCGGGTCGGTCGCGGTCATCGTCGCAATGCCGCCCGACACGGAACGGGCGTAGTTGGTGGTAATGCCGTCGCTGGTGACCGAGGTGATCGCGCCGCCGGTCCTACCGATAACGGTCGTGTCGGCCGACGCCCCAGGGCGGCGGATGGCAGTGATAATGTCGGCCGATCCGGCGATCCGCCACACCCGCCCACCCATGTCGGTCACCTGCGTAACGTTGGTGGCGGGGTAAGCGTAGCTGACACTGCCCTGGGCGGGGTTGCCGCTGACGGTCGTGTTGTGGAAGGTCGCCTGGGTGCGCTGAAACCAGGCCGGCGGGGCCCCGAAGCCCGGCGAGCCATGTGCGTCGGAGGCATGGGTGAACTGGATCTGGTAGCCGAAGCCGTTGGACACGCTGGCCAGGCGGGATTCGTAGGTGCAGGCATAGGACGGGTCGTCGATCGGGACGTCGTTGCAGATCGGCACCACCTGCCAATCGAACGCGACCGCGCGT
>JBBSLM010000477.1:0-1921 GCA_038255245.1 Sphingomonadales bacterium | reverse complement strand
GGCTCTTCGGGCTCGGGGGCCTTCGCCGGCTTCGGTCCACGCGGCTTCGTCCAGACCCGCATGATCGTCCAGATCGCGCTGCCGCCTGCCAGCACGGCGAAGAAGGCAGGCCCGAACCAGTCCACTTCCCGCCCGCCATTGTCGCGGACGAAATAGGCCATCCAGCCGAACAGGATCGCCAGCGCGATGGCGGGGATCGCCCGGGCAAGGCCGATGAGCAAGGCGGCGGACGGGTCGGAGCGGCCGTTGGACATGCCGTCACTATCACCGATATGCCTTAACATTCCGTCGAAACGTGGCCTTTCGCCCGGCGCGGCGCGGTCTATATGCCGCGGCATGACGATGCGCTTTCCCGCCGAATGGTCCCCGCATCAAGCGGTCTGGATCGGCTTTCCCAGCCATGCCGACCTGTGGGAGGAGGATCTCGAGCCCGCCCGCGCCGAGGTCGCCGCCTTCGCGCTCGCCGTCCATGCGGAAGGGCGCGGCGAGGAAGTCCGGCTCGTCGCCGCCGATGCCGACAGCGCCCGCGCCGCCGCCGTGCGCTGCCCGTTCGCGACCATCGTGCCGGAGCCGTTCGGCGACATCTGGCTGCGCGACACCGGACCATTGCTGCTGAGCGATGGCAATGTCCTCACGGCACGCAGCTTCCGCTTCAACGGCTGGGGCGGCAAATATGACCTTCCCGGCGACGACGATGTCGGCCTGCGTCTGGCCGCGACGCTCGGCCTGGAAGCCGACCGGCTCGACTGGGTGCTGGAGGGCGGCGCGATCGATCTGGACGGCACCGGCCTGGCCGTCACCACCGAGCAATGTCTGCTCAACCCCAACCGCAATCCCGGCCTGTCGCGCGAAGAGATCGAGCGGCGCCTGCACGACCAGCTCGGCGTCGACCGGCTGCTCTGGCTCGGCGACGGCTTGTTGAACGACCATACCGACGGTCATGTCGACAATCTCGCCCGCTTCGTGGCGGCAGGCACGCTGGCGCTGCCCGTGCCGGCGGCGGACGATCCTAACGCCGCGATCTTCCAAGACGCCCGCCGTCGCGCCGAGGCGTTTGGGCTGCGGATCGCGGACCTGCCCTCGCCCGGACGCGTCGAGCGTCATGGAGAGATCGTCCCGGCCTCCTACATGAATTTCTACCTCGGCAACGCCGCGGTCGTGGTGCCGCTCTACGGCGCGGCGAATGACGAAGCGGCGGTCGCGGCGCTCACGAGCCTCTTCCCGGATCGCAATGTCGTCGGCCTGCGCGCCGATCACATCCTCACCGGCGGCGGCAGCTTCCACTGCATCAGCCAGCAGGTCCCGGCGCTGTCCCGCTAGACGATCCGCCCAATCAGGCGTTCGATCGCCTCGTGGTGGCGCACATCTTCGTCGCCCGCGCGCTCGAGCACGCGTTTGACCTGCTCCAACTCATCGCTCGAAAGATGCTCAAGCCCGATGAATTCATCGCGGGCCCCCTTGTGAGCCCGGATCAGCTCGTCCAGCTTGGCCTGGATCGCGCTGGCATCACGATTCTGGGCATTCTGGATCAGGAAGACCATCAGGAAGGTGATGATCGTGGTGCCGGTGTTGATCACCAGCTGCCACGTGTCGGAATAGCCGAACAGCGGGCCGGTGAAGCCCCACACAATGATGATCCCCAGCGCCAGCGCAAAGGCCGGCGGCCGCCCCGCCCAGCTCGACACCCCCTGCGCCATCCGCTCGAACAGCCCGCTCATGCGCTTCTCCCTTGCAACCGGCGTCAGTCGTGCCACCTAGCGGGCAGCTTCGCCAAGGGACTAAGCTTCATTTCATGACCCAGCTCAAAGTCGCCGCCCTCCAGCTCGCCTTCAGCGACGATCTGCAGGAGAATATCGCCGCCGTGTCAGGCCTCGTCCGCGAAGCCGCGGGCAAGGGCGCGCAGCTGATCCTGCCGCCGGAG
>JBBSLM010000476.1:0-1921 GCA_038255245.1 Sphingomonadales bacterium | reverse complement strand
GGCGTGATAGGATTTGCCGGTATCGGCGAAGACCATGTGCGCGCCGAAATCGCGCAGGCAGCCGCCACGCACGGTCCATTCGTTCAAATCGCCCATCAGCACGGTCGGCATGTGCGCGCGGCGCTTTTCCACTTCGTGCAGAATTGCCGCCGCCTGCCGGCGTCGCCACAGGCCCGACAAGTCCAAATGCATGCCGACGACGCGCAGGCAGGTTTTGCCGACATCGACCTCGCCGAGCACCGCGCCGCGCGGCTCCAAACTTGGCAGATGGAGCATCGCGCTATGGGCGACGCTCATCGATTTGCGAACGAGAATGGCATTGCCGTGCCAGCCCATGCTGCCCGCGCGCCAGCCGATCGCGACGGGTTTGAGGTCGCTATGTTCCTCCAGCAAATGCGGCGGGATGGCGGCATGGCGCACGCCGAAGCGGCGGTCCGCCTCCTGCAGCGCGACCACATCGGCATTCAGCTCGTTCAGCACCTCGATGATGCGCTCCGGCCTTCGGCGCCGATCGGTGCCGATCGCCTTGCGGATATTGTAACTGGCAAGGCGAAGCATGCGAGCGCCCTTAGCCGGGGCGGGTGACAGGGGAAAGTCGCCCGATCAGTGGCGATTGGCCAGCTTGCCGAACAGATGATCGAGGGCGCGGCTCGCCTTGTCCGCGGCTGCGGTGACGGCGGTATCGACCCGGGCCGCTTCGGCATGCACGGCGATCGGCTGATGCCCAGTGGGGCGCGCCTCCAGCGACACCCTTTTGTCCGCCCCGCCGCCTTTTTGGCCGTTCACGTCGGCCACATGCACCTCGACATGGGTGAGGCGCTTCTCGAACCGGCTCAGTTTCTCCCGGATGCGCAGCTCCAGCCGCTCGTTGGATTCGGCATCGGAAAGGATCTGATTGTCGGTTCTGATCTGGACGAACATGAAGTCTGGCTCCTGAACTGGTGAGCGGGAAGCTGCCCCAGGATAGAAATGCCGGGCCGGGCCATCCGTTCCGGCGGGGCGAATTTGGGTGGATGTTCCGCTGATGTTCCATTAGGCTGCGCGCGATGGCCAAGCCGAAGAAGCAATATGCCTGTCAGGCGTGCGGCGCGGTGAGCCCGCGCTGGCAAGGGCAGTGCGCCGATTGCGGCGACTGGAACAGTCTGGTCGAGGATGTCGGCGCGGTGGTGACGCCGTTCACCGCCAAGCACGATCTGCGTGGCGGCGGGCGGCGGGTGGAGCTGGTCGGGCTCGACGCGGAGGTGGCGCTGCCGCCGCGAACGTCCACCGGGATCGCCGAGTTTGATCGGGCGCTGGGCGGCGGGCTGGTGGCGGGCTCGGCGACTTTGATCGGCGGCGATCCGGGGATCGGCAAATCGACCCTGCTGCTGCAGGCGGCGGGCCGGATCGCGGCACAGGGCGCGCCGGTCGTCTATGTTTCCGGCGAGGAAGCGGCCGATCAGGTGCGGTTGCGGGCGCGGCGGCTGGGCGTGACGGCTGGTGCGTTGCAGCTCGCGGCGGCGACGTCCGTGCGCGATATCCTGACCACGCTGGCGGAGGAGCGGCCGGCCCTGGTCGTGATCGACTCCATCCAGACCATGTATTCCGACATGATCGAAGGCGCGCCGGGGACGGTGAGCCAGGTGCGGTCGTCGGCGCACGAACTGATCCGCTTCGCCAAGGAGACGGGTGCGGCAGTGGTGCTGGTCGGCCATGTCACCAAGGACGGCAATCTCGCCGGCCCACGCGTGCTCGAACATATGGTCGACACCGTGCTGAGCTTCGAGGGCGAGCGCAGCCATCAATATCGCATCCTGCGCGCGACCAAGAACCGCTTTGGTGGCACCGACGAGATCGGCGTGTTCGCGATGGGCGAGGAAGGGCTGAGCGAAGTCGGCAATCCGTCGGCTTTGTTCCTGGCCGATCGCGGCGAGGCGGTGCC
>JBBSLM010000475.1:0-1927 GCA_038255245.1 Sphingomonadales bacterium | reverse complement strand
ATGCCGGGCGGCCCCGGCGCGATCGCCGCCGCGCTGGCGACCGGCGATCAATGGGGGATCAGTAAGGAAGATGCCGAAGCGATGCGCGCGTCGGGCCTCGCGCATCTGCTCTCGGTCAGTGGCTTGCACATCACCGCGGTCGTCGGCGCGGTGATGCTGCTGGCGCTTGCGCTGCTGGCCTTGAGCCCGTGGCTGGCGCTGAGGGTCAATCTCGTGCTGGTCGCGGCCGGGTGCGCCGGCCTGGCCGCGATCGGCTATACCATATTCACTGGCGCGGAGGTGCCGACCGTGCGCTCCTGCGTCGCCGCCCTCCTGGTGCTGATCGGCATTGCCATGGGACGGGACGCGATCACCTTGAGGCTGGTCGCCACCGGGGCGGTGATCGTCCTGCTGGTCTGGCCCGAATCCGCGGCCAGCCCGAGCTTTCAGCTGAGTTTCGCGGCGGTCGGCGCCATCGTCGCTCTGCACGAGCATCCCCGGATACGGGCCTTGCTGCGGCGGCGCGAGGAAGGCTGGTTGGGCCGATTGGGACGAGGATTGCTCGGTTTGCTCCTGACAGGACTGGCGGTCGAACTGGCGATCACGCCGATCGCCTTGTTTCATTTCCACCAGTCCGGGCTGTACGGCGCCCTCGCCAACATCGTCGCCATTCCGCTCACCACCTTCGTGGTCATGCCGCTGGAGGCGTTGGCGCTGTTGCTCGACCTCGCCGGGCTCGGCGCACCGGTCTGGTGGCTCACGGATCAGGCGCTGAGTTTCCTGCTGGGACTGGCCCATGCCGTGGCGTCGGCACCCGGCGCGGTGGCTTTGGTGCCGGCGATCCCGGCGGGGGTATTCCTTCTGGTCGTGGGCGGATTGCTCTGGATCGGCCTGTGGCGGCAGCGCTGGCGCTGGTGGGGCGCGGCGCCGCTCGCGCTGGGCATCGGCGCAATCATCTTTTCCACGCCGCCGGACCTGCTGGTCACTGGCGACGGCAAGCATCTGGCGGTGCGGACGAAGGAGGGCCGGCTGGCGCTGCTGCGTCCGCGCGCGGGCGAATATGTCCGCGACGTGCTGGCCGAATTGTCAGGGGTCGAGGCGGACTTCCTCGAACTCGAGACCGTCCGCAACGCCGCCTGCAGCGACGCTTTGTGCGTCTACGAGTTCACTGGCCCGCGCCGCTACCGCATCCTCGCGACCCGCAGCCGCGACTGGGTGCGCTGGGACGAAATGATCGCCGCCTGCGCTCAGGCCGACATCGTGGTGAGCGACAGGGCGCTACCGGACGCCTGCCGGCCGCGCTGGCTGAAAGCCGACCGCAAGCTGCTCCAGGAGACAGGGGGTCTCGCCTTTTCGCTTGGCGACAGCCCAAGCGTGACCAGCGTCCGCGACCAGATCGGCCGCCATCACTGGGCACAATAATCGGTCGGGGAATGTCCGATAAGGGTGGAAAGCGGACGTTCCGCGAGCGTTGCAGCCAAATCGCCAGCGCAGGCGGTAGCTCAGGCGGATGCCCTTATTCCTCCGGCGAGCGCGCGGATTTGAACTCTACACCCGAAAACAGGATTAGGGCCATCGCTGCCCAAAACAGGGCGTCCTTGAGGCTCTCGTGTGTGCCAGTTACGAACTCGAGATATACCCAGATCGCGAAGAGAGCGAAGAAACCAATTCCAGCAAACAGCTTCACCGAAACCTCCCTCATGGGCTGAGGACGGATAGTGTTTTGATCGCGCCACGCTGTCAATCTTCCAAAGGTCGCAAGAAGATGCTCACGGCGGCGCTTGCATTTGGGTCGAAGGAGACTGCCGCGCCGAACGTCTGCTATGGGTCGAAAGCGGACTTTCGCGGCGTCCGCTGCTGCCCGCCTAGTTCTCAAAGCGGGGACCAGGCGGAGTAAGCCCTCATCGCGCGTTCGGCCTTAGACGCCGCCAGCCGCCGCCTGGGGGCT
>JBBSLM010000474.1:0-1935 GCA_038255245.1 Sphingomonadales bacterium | reverse complement strand
GCTCATCTCGCTGGTGTCGATCACGATCGCGCCGTCGGCCTTGCGCAGCGGCGCGGCAACCCGGCCGGAATCGCGCTCGTCGCGGGCGTGAATGTCGGCCAGCACGTCTTCATAATGGGCGTTCATCCCCATCGATTTCAGTTCCTGGAAGCGGCGGCGGGCGCGCACTTCGGGTGAGGCGGTGACGAACAATTTCACCTGTGCTTCCGGCGCGATCACCGTGCCGATGTCGCGCCCGTCCAGCACCGCGCCGCCCCTCTGGCGCGCGAAGCTCTGTTGCCGCTCGAACAAGGCGTCGCGCACCATCTGGTAGGTCGAAATGCGCGAAGCGATGCCGCCCACCGCTTCGCTCTTCAATTGCGAATCGGCGAAATCGATCTGCGCCGTGTCGCAGGCGCGGGCGGCGGAAAATTCGCTTTCCGGATCGCCGCCCATCTCCATCAAATTCAGCGCGACCGCCCGGTAGAGCAGGCCGGTATCCATGTGCGGGAGACCGAAGTGCGTGGCCAGCGCCTTGGCGATCGTCCCCTTGCCGCTCGCGGCGGGCCCATCGACGGCGATGATCATGGGGTGGGTCCAGCGCACACAGCTAACATGGCCGGGCTTTTGACAGCGCCCCGAGCGTGTGGCAAGGCGCGCGCCGACCGGAGGCGCCAGCTCTCTTCCCGAGATCGCTGTCGCCTTACCTCAGGAAAATCACGGAGAATATTCACCCATGGTGAAGGCTGAATGGGGTGCCAAGCGGACCTGCCCCAAATGTGCGACCCGCTTTTACGATCTCGGCAAGGAAGACCCGGTCACCTGCATTTCGTGCGGCGTGAACTGGTATCCCGAGCCCGTGCTGAAATCCAAGCAGCCCATGCCCTATGAAATCGCCAAGGCCGAGAAGGCGGCGGCCGAGAAGGCCGACAACGATCTGGCCGCGGAAGAGATGGAGCTGCCGGACGAGGAAGCCGAGCAGAATCCGGACGACGAGGTCGATCTGGGCGGTGACGACGATATCGGCGTCGCCGGCGCGGAAAAGGACGACGAAGAGCGTTGAATTCAGGGGCGGATCGGTCTTGCACCGGCCGCCCGCCTGACCTAAATGCGCGCTTCCGATCCTCCCAGGGATCGGCGCGAGAAGCTGTGGGGCCTTAGCTCAGCTGGGAGAGCGCTACAATGGCATTGTAGAGGTCAGCGGTTCGATCCCGCTAGGCTCCACCAGCCTCTAACAATCTGAAATTATTGGTCTTTTTCCGACTGCTGCCTCCGTCGCGGTTGGCCGCTCTCGACTTCGCCTTGCAATCGGCGCTGGCCGATGGTCTGTTCCGCTCACAAATGTTGGGGAGCGGGTGATGATGCGTCGAGCGGTCTTTGTCGTCCTGGCGGTCGCCGTCGCCCAGCCCGCTTTGGCCCAGCAGCGCCAGCGCTACGACGTCAGCGTCACCCGCACGACCTATGGCATTCCGCACATCAACGCCCGCGATCATGGGGGGCTCGGTTATGGCGCGGGCTATACGGCGGGCGAGGACAATGTCTGCGTGATCGCCGAGCAGATCGTCACGGTGCGTGGCGAGCGCGCGCAATATTTCGGTGCCGGCCCGGTCGCTGCCGGCAATGACACCAGCAACATCGAGAGCGACGTCTATTATCGCGTCACCGGCCAGGCCGAGGCGCTGCGCCGCGCCTTCGCCGGCTCCTCGCTTGACGCGCGGGCGCTGATCACCGGCTTCGCGACCGGCTATAACCGCTATTTGCGCGATGCCGCGGCCCGCCTGCCCGCGCCCTGCGCCGGCCAGACCTGGGTGCGGCCGATGAGCGCCGACGATGCCTTGCTGATCCTGCAGGGCAGCCTGCTCGCGCCCGTCTTCCTGCGCCAGGTCGCCGCCGCCGCCCCGCCCGAAGCCACCGCACCATCAGCCGCCGCGATCGGCCTGCCGGTCGAAAATCCCG
>JBBSLM010000473.1:0-1939 GCA_038255245.1 Sphingomonadales bacterium | reverse complement strand
CCCAAGGCTCGGATCGCGCGCCTCGGCCACCAGCAGCCCGCCATCCTCGCCCGACACGCCCACCGCGATCGGATCGTCGCCGGCTTCCTGATTGATCCGGGCGACCAGGTCGCGATTGACCTTGCCGACCAGCACCATGCGCACGATGTCGAGCGTCTCCGCGTCGGTGACCCGAAGGCCGTCGCGGAACTCGGGCTGCTTGCCCATCTTCTGCATCACCTCGTCCACCTGCGGCCCGCCGCCATGCACGAGTACGCAGCGTATCCCGACCGAGCGGAGCAACAGCACGTCCTGCGCGATCGCCCGCTCGATCGCCTCGTCGATCGCATTGCCGCCGAGCTTCACAACGACGGTTTTGCCGGCAAACCGGCGAATGTAGGGCAGGGCCTCGATCAGGATCCGCGCGGTGAGATTGGGCGAAGTCATGACGTCACACTATTCTCTTTGATGTAGCCCGGGCCCAGGTCGATCCCGATCACCTGCGCCGCGCCGGAGCCGAGGCCGAGGTCGACGATGATGTCCACCTCTTGCCGCTTCATATGATCCTTCACGGCTGCCGCATCATGCTCGACCGGCGCCCCGGCCAGCGCCACGGGAATGCCGCCGTAGGCCACGCTCGACCGCTCCGTCTCGAACGCGATTCCGGCCGATCCCGCCGCGGCCAGCAGCCGGCCCCAATAGGGATCGGAGCCATACCAGCTGCACTTGACGAGATTGTTCTCGGCGATCGCCTTGGCCCCCGCGCGCGCCTCCGCGTCGCTGGCCGCGCCGACGAGTCTGAGCCGCACCAGCTTGGTCATGCCCTCGGCATCCAGCGCCATCTGATGCGTCAAATCCTCGCACAGCTTGTGCACCGCGTCCGCCAACTCACTGAGATCGCACGGCCCGCGGCGCCCGCTGGCAAGCAGGAAGGCGCTGTCGTTGGTCGAGGTCGCGCCATCCACGTTCAGCGTGTTGAAGGTCCGGTCGGCGGCGTCGGCCAGGATGCGCTGCAACGCGTCGCGCTCCACCGCCGCGTCGGTGGTCAGGAAGGCAAGCATCGTCGCCATGTTCGGCGCGATCATGCCGCAGCCCTTCACCATCCCGCCAAGGGTGAAGCTCGATCCCTCGATCACTTTCTCTTTCGGCTTGCTGTCGGTGGTGAGGATGCTCATCGCCGCGTCACTTCCACCATCGCGAGAAAGGCGCTCCGCAAGCAACGGAATCGCAGCCAGAATCTTGTCCATCGGCAGCAGGGTGCCGATGATCCCGGTCGAACAGACCAGCATGTCCCCGGCCGCCACGCCCGACGCCTTCGCCGCCTCCTCGCCCATAATCTCGGCATCGGCGCGCCCGGGCTTGCCGGTCCCGGCATTGGCATTGCCGCTGTTGACCACGATCGCCGCCGCGACCCCACCGTTCGCGGCCAGCACCGCTTGGTCATGCTCCACCGGCGGCGCGGCGAACTTGTTCTGCGTGAACACCGCGGCACACGGCACCGCCCGCCGGTCCTCGGTCGCCAGCAGCGCCATGTCGTGGCGGCGCGCCTTGATGCCCGCGTGGAGCCCGGACGCGACAAAACCCTCTGCGGCGGTAACGCTCATACTTCAATCCTCCCCTCGATTTCGAGGGGAGGGGGACCAGCGAAGCTGGTGGAGGGGCCGAGCGAAGCGAGGTTCTTGCTTTCCACTCGCGCAAGAGCGCGAGCGGCCCCTCCACCGCCTTCGGCGGTCCCCCTCCCCTGCAAAGGCAGGGGAGGATTTAGATTTGCACTCACGGCCATACTCCACATTTCGGCAGCCCGGCGTCTTCATCCAGGCCGAGCATCAGATTGGCGCACTGGATCATCTGACCCGCCGCGCCCTTCACGAGATTGTCCAGCGCGGCCAGCGCGACGACGCGGCCCGTGCGCGGATCGCGGCGGGCGGTGAGGTGCACCGCGTTCGAACCCAAGGTCCAT
>JBBSLM010000472.1:0-1941 GCA_038255245.1 Sphingomonadales bacterium | reverse complement strand
TCGGAATCGCAGGAGCGGATGCTGATGGTGCTGAAGCCCGGCCGCGAGGGCGAGGCGGAGGCGATCTTCCGCAAGTGGGAACTGGACTTCGCGGTGATCGGCACGGTGACCGACACCGAGCGCATGGTGCTGAAATGGCGTGGCGAGACGGTGTGCGACATTCCGCTCGGACCGCTCGCCGACGAAGCGCCGCTTTACGACCGCCCTTCCCTGTCGCGCGAGGAATATAAGGTCTGGGCGCAGGTGAAGCCGCTCGGCGAGGTGCCGGAAAGCACCGACATCGGCGCGGACCTGCTGAAGCTGATGGCCTCGCCCGATCTCGCCAGCCGCCGCTGGATCTACGAGCAATATGATCCGAAGGTTGGCGGCAACACCGTCCAGACCGGCGGCGACGCGGCCGTGGTGCGCGTCCACGGCACCAACAAGGCGCTCGCCATCACCACCGATTGCACCCCGCGTTATTGCTATGCCGACCCCTATGAAGGCGGCAAACAGGCGATCGCCGAAGCTTATCGCAACCTCTGCGCCGTCGGCGCGAAGCCGCTGGCCGTCACCAACTGCCTCAACTTCGCCAACCCCCAGCGCCCCGAAATCATGGCCCAGATCAAGCTGTGCCTGGAAGGCATGAGCGAGGCCTGCCGCGCGCTCGATTTCCCGATCGTGAGCGGGAATGTGAGCCTCTATAATGAGAGCAAGGCCACCGGCGGCGGCAGCGCGATCCTGCCAACGCCGGCGATTGGCGGGGTGGGGTTGCTGGAGGATTGGTCGAAGTCGGTGGGGATTGGGTTCAGGGCCGAAGACCAGTCGGTCCTGTTGCTCGATCATCGTCCCAGTATGGAAAGCTGGGAGCCGGAGCCGGGGCAGTCGCTTTGGCTTCGTGAAATTCATGGCCGCAGCGATGGTCCGCCCCCAGCCGTCGACCTGGAAGGCGAGCGGCGTGTCGGCGAGTTCGTCCAGCGGCTGATCGCCGAAGGGCGCCTCACGGCCGTGCATGACGTCTCCGATGGCGGCATATTGGTCACCGTCGCCGAAATGGCGCTTGCCGGCGGCATCGGTGTCGATCTGAGCTGGGACATCGAAGAAGGCGAGCCGGAGATTCCGATCTATTTCAGCGAACGCCAGGGCCAGTATGTCGTGACGACCGGCGAGGAGTGGACGGCTCTTGCCCGAGAAGCGAAGAAAGCGGGTGTCTCGGTCAGCAAACTCGGCGCGACCTACGGCGACGCGATCGACTTTATCGACGACGGCGTCTCGTCCGATCCGATCGAGGGTATGAGCATTCCATTGGCCGACCTCCGTCGCGCCCATGAGGGCTTCTTCCCGGCGCTGATGGACGGGTGACGCGCATTGTTGCGCGCATCAATTGATGCTAGATTTGATGCATGCGTACGACCATCACCCTTGACGAAGAAATCCTCTCCGACCTTCGTGAATCGACCGGCATCAAGGAGACGAGCGCTTTGGTGCGCAAGGCACTCCTCGAAATGCGGCAGCGCGAGGCCGGCCGGTTGCTGGCGTCGCTGAAAGGCAGCATGCCGGATATAGGCAAGGCTCCAGTCCCGCGCCGTCGTCCGCCGAACTTCACCAATTCGTGATCATTATCGACACGTCCATCTGGATCGATCACCTTCGCGGCATCGATACGCCGCTGGACGAGGTGCTCGGTTCAGGCGCCGAACTGCTGCATCCCTTCGTCTACGGAGAGCTTCTGTTGAACGGGCTTCCAAAGCGCGGAGCCTTCGCTGAGAGGCTGCTCGGTCTCCGCCCAGCACCGGTCGCGACGGCCGCCGACGTGGCCGCCTTCATCGTCTGGGCCAAGCTTGCCGGGACCGGCGTGGGCTATGTCGATACCCATCTGCTGGTCTCCGCGAAGCTGTTGCCCACGGCCGTGATCATGACCAAAGACAATGATCTCGGGGCTCAAGCCCAGCGCCTTGGCGT
>JBBSLM010000471.1:0-1964 GCA_038255245.1 Sphingomonadales bacterium | reverse complement strand
GGACGTCTGGTCCCCGCCCGGCGCGGACGTCGTGGCAGCACAGGAAGACAGGATTGTCGCGGCTGCCAGGGCAGTCCAGGACAAAACGACGCGCTGACGGGCGCCCTGAATCCATCCGGACAACATGCTGAAAGCCCCCCGTGATTTGCCTGCTTATGATACTATACAGGAGACGACTTGGCACAACAAGGCGATTGTCCAAGTCAATTTCAATGAACTGCATCCAAACTGGTGCTAATACTTGAGACTCTTGTTGTTGGTAGCTTTGTCGTTCGCATCGGCCGGGAACCGCCAATCAGCCCAAGAGTCACGAAACCCCCCGCGATTCCGTGTGACATTCGTGAATTTCGTGACTCTCGCGACATTCTCGCAGCGGCGAGCTAGAGCATCGCCATGACCGACGATTTCTACCGCATCCGCCGCTTGCCGCCTTACGTCTTCGCCGAAGTGAACGCGCAAAAGGCGGCCGCCCGCGCGCGGGGCGAGGATGTGATCGATCTGGGCATGGGCAATCCCGACGGCGCCCCGCCCGCTCACGTGATCGACAAGCTGGCCGAGGTCGCCCGCAACCCGCGCGCGCATCGCTATTCGGCGTCGAAGGGCATCAGCGGGCTCCGGCGGGCCCAGGCGGATTATTATCGCCGCCGCTTCGATGTCGAACTCGATCCGGACAGCGAAGTGATCGTCACTTTGGGTTCCAAGGAAGGCCTCGCCAATCTGGCGCAGGCGATCACCGCGCCCGGCGACGTCGTGCTGGCGCCGGATCCGTCCTACCCGATCCATCAATTCGGCTTCATCATCGCCGGCGCCTCGATCCGCTCCATCCCAGCCGCGCCGGGGCCGGAATTCTTCGAAGTGCTGGAGCGTGCCGTGCGCTTCACCGTGCCCAAGCCCAAGGTGCTGGTGATCGGCTATCCGTCCAACCCCACCGCTTATGTCGCCGACCGCGCCTTCTACGCGCAGGTGATCGATTTCGCCCGCGAGCACGGCCTGTGGGTGATCAGCGACCTGGCCTATGCCGAAATCTATTTTGGGCAGGAGCCGACGCCCTCGATCCTGGAAGTACCCGGCGCACGCGACGTCGCGGTCGAGTTCACGAGCATGTCGAAAACCTACACCATGCCCGGCTGGCGGATCGGCTTCGCGGTCGGCAATCGCGAACTGATCGGCGCGCTGACCCGGGTGAAATCCTATCTCGATTATGGCGCCTTCACACCTGTGCAGGCGGCGGCGACGGCGGCGCTCAACGGCCCGCAGGACATTATCGAGGCGAACCGCAAGCTCTACAAATCCCGCCGCGACGTGCTGGTCGATTGTTTCGGCCGCGCCGGCTGGCAGATCGCGCCGCCGGCCGCCAGCATGTTCGCCTGGACGCCCATCCCCGAACAATATCGCGCGCTGGGCTCGCTCGAATTCACCAAGCGGCTGCTGGCCGAAGCGGGGGTGGCGGTCAGCCCCGGCGTCGGCTTCGGCGAAGCGGGCGAAGGCTATGTCCGCATCGCCCTGGTCGAAAACGAACAACGCATCCGCCAGGCCGCCCGCGGCGTGAAGCGGTTTCTGGAGCAAGGGTGACAAGCCGCCCCGCCTCTCCTATCGACCCGGCCAACTTCAAACAGATTGGGCGAACGACATGAGCGAAAACGCGCTGGATCGCGTGCTGGTCCTGGAAATGGTGCGGGTCACCGAAGCGGCGGCGGTGGCCGCGTCGAAGCTGATCGGGCGTGGCGACGAGAAAGCGGCGGATCATGCCGCGGTCGAAGCGATGCGCGCGGCGCTCAACAATCTGCCGATCGACGGCACGGTGGTGATCGGCGAAGGCGAGCGCGACGAGGCGCCGATGCTGTTCATTGGCGAGAAGGTGGGTTCGGCGCAGGACGGTGGACCGCGCATCGACATCGCATTGGATCCGCTGGAGGGCACGACGATCACCGCCAAGGCCGGCCCGAACGCGCTCGCGGTGCTGG
>JBBSLM010000470.1:0-1964 GCA_038255245.1 Sphingomonadales bacterium | reverse complement strand
GCCAGTTTCTCGCCCGCCATAACCCGCGCCGCGACCTTGGCGACCGGCGCCCCGATCGCCTTGGCGACGAACGGCACGGTGCGGCTGGCGCGCGGGTTCACCTCGATCAGATAGACCTGGTTCTCCTTCACCGCGAACTGGATGTTCATCAGCCCGCGCACGGAGAGCGCCTCGGCCAGCACCCGCGTCTGCCGCTCGATCTCGGCGATGATCTCGGCCGACAGGCTGTAGGGCGGCAGCGAGCAGGCGCTGTCGCCGCTGTGCACGCCGGCTTCCTCGATATGCTGCATGACGCCGGCGATCACGACCTCATCGCCGTCGCAGATCGCATCGACATCGACCTCGATCGCGTCGCGCAGATATTGGTCGATCAGCACCGGGCTGTCGCCGCTCACCTGCACCGCGGTCTGGATATAGTCCTCGAGCTGCGCCGGCCCGTCGACAATCTCCATCGCGCGTCCACCGAGCACGTAGGAGGGCCGGGTGAGCACCGGATAGCCGATCCGCTCGGCGACCGCGATCGCCTCCTCACGGCTGCGGGCGATGCCGTTCATCGGCTGGCGCAGACCCAATTTGTCGATCAGCGCGGCGAACCGCTCGCGATCCTCGGCCAGGTCGATCGCGTCCGGCTGCGTGCCCAGGATTGGAATCCCAGCCGCGTCCAGGGCGGCGGCGAGCTTCAGCGGCGTTTGCCCGCCATATTGGACGATGACGCCGACCAATTCGCCGTTCGACATTTCCTTCTGCAGCACTTCCAGCACGTCCTCGGCGGTCAGCGGCTCGAAATAAAGGCGGTCGGACGTGTCGTAATCGGTGCTCACCGTCTCCGGATTGCAGTTGATCATGATCGTCTCATAGCCGGCATCGCGCAGCGCGAAGCAGGCGTGAACGCAGCAATAATCGAACTCGATCCCCTGCCCGATCCGGTTCGGCCCGCCGCCCAGGATGGCGATCTTGCGCCGCGCCGTCGGCTGGCTCTCGTCCTCGGGCGCGCCGAAGCTCGGCGCCTCATAGGTGGAATACATGTAAGGCGTCTTCGCCTCGAACTCGGCCGCGCAAGTGTCGATCCGCTTGAACACGGGGCGGACGCCGAGCCGATGACGCAGCGCGCGCACCTCATCCTCGCTGGTGGCGCCGGCGAGCGCGCGCACGGTGTCGCCGATCAGGCCGCCGCCGCGCGACAGGGCGCGCGCGTCGCTGCTGAGATGCAGGCTTCGCACCGCCAGATCGGCGAGGCGCCTGTCGGAAAAGCCCATCGCCTTCAGCGCGCGCAGGCCGTCCGCCTCGGTCGGCAGGCCGTTGCGGCAGACATTTTCCTCCGCCTCGACGATCTCGGCCAGCCGCTCCAGGAGCCAGGGGTCGAAGTGCGTGATCGCCCCGATCCGCGCGACGCTCAGTCCCTCGCGCAAAGCCTGGGCGGCGACAAGCAGGCGATCGGGCGTCGGCCGCGACAAAGCCGCCTCGATCTCCTCGTGCGGCGCGCCTTTCAGCTCACGCACCTCGTCCAGCCCGTTCAGCCCGGTCTCTAGCCCCCGCAGCGCCTTCTGCAGGCTTTCGGGAAAGTTGCGGCCGATCGCCATCACTTCGCCGACCGACTTCATCGCGGTGGTCAGCAGCGCCTCGGAGCCCCGGAATTTCTCAAAGGCGAAGCGCGGGATTTTGGTGACGACATAGTCGATCGATGGCTCGAAAGCGGCCGGGGTGACGCCGGTGATATCGTTCTGGATCTCGTCCAGCGTATAGCCGACCGCCAGCTTGGCGGCGACCTTCGCGATCGGAAAGCCCGTCGCCTTCGACGCCAGCGCCGAGGAGCGCGACACGCGCGGGTTCATCTCGATCACCACCAGCCGGCCGTCGCGCGGATTGACCGCGAACTGGACGTTGGAGCCGCCTGTTTCCACGCCGATCTCGCGCAAGCAGGCGATGCTCGCGTTGCGCATGATCTGATATTCCTTGTCGGTCAG
>JBBSLM010000469.1:0-1973 GCA_038255245.1 Sphingomonadales bacterium | reverse complement strand
GTGTGCCGATGCGGTGCTGATGATCCGGCCCCAGCCCTTGCGCTTCATCGCCGGCAAGGCGAGGCGAATGGCGTGGAACGGCGCGGTCAGGTTCAGCGCCATGATCAAATCCCATTTCTCGACCGGGAATTCGTCGATCGGGGCGACATGCTGGGTGCCGGCATTGTTGACCAATATGTCGACCGTGCCGAGCTCGGCCGCGGTGCGCTTGATCATCGCCTCGATCTGCGCCGCATCGGTCAGGTCGGCATTGTCGTGCAGCACCTTGCCGCCGCCCTGCTCGAGCCGCGCGCGAATGTCCTCGATCACGTCCGGCTCGCCAAAGCCGTTCAGCATCACATTGGCGCCTTCCGCGGCGAGCGCCTTGGCAGTGGCGAGGCCGATCCCGGAGGTGGAGCCGGTGACGAGGGCGGTCTTGCCCGAAAGCAGCATAATGGTCTCCGAATGAGGTCGGCCTTTCCTCTAGCGCGTTCGGCGACGATTGCGAGACGAAGCAGTGAAACCTGCCGCCTCGCCGATCATTCTGCCAGGGTCCGTACTCAATACTCGCAACGGTCGTGACGGAGCGGATTTTGGCGCGTGGCAAGGAAAGAGGAGTGGAGCGATGCTGACGCATCGTGACCGACGATTGACGCCGCCACGCGCCAAAAGCCGCCCGCCGCTACGCGGTCGCCCGGAGAAGGCCGCTGGCCACGTTGCTTGCTTGCGCGTAGCCCCGCTACGCGCTGCGCTGTGCGCCTCGCCAGCGGCCTTCTCCGGCGATCCCGACCATTGCGGGTATTGAGTACGGACCCTAGCGTAGCGACTCCAACATGAGAGCGAGTGACACCCATGCGTTTTGACCGGGACGATTTCGGCTCCAATGTGGAGGATCGCGGGCGCGGCAGCGGCGGCGGGATGGGCTTTGGCGGCGGCGGGGGCGGTGGCATGGGGATGATCCTCGGCCTGATCGCCAGCCGCTTCGGCATCATGGGCGTAATCGTCGTCATCGTGCTGATGGTCGTCTTCGGCGGCGGGCTCGGCGGCCTGTTCGGCGGCGGCAGCTCGAGCGTGGTCGGCGCGCCGCAGAGCGGCGGCGCGGTGAAAAGCGGCGCGGAGGCCTGCACGCAGAGCGAGCTTCATCGCTTCGCCTGCAATGTGAACGGTTCGACCGAACAGGTCTGGACGCAATTGTTCGCGCAGGCCGGGCAGCGTTACGCGCCGCCCAAGCTCAACTTTTTCACCCAAGGCGTGGGAACGGGTTGCGGCGCGGCCCAGTCGAATATGGGGCCGTTCTACTGCCCGGCCGATCAGGGCATCTATATCGATCTTACCTTCTTCGATGAATTGTCGAACCGCTTCGGCGCCTCGGGCGACTTCGCCGGCGCTTACGTCATCGCGCACGAGGCGGGCCACCACATCCAGACCATCACGGGCACCAGCGCCCGCATTCGCACTGCCCAGGGTGGCGCGAGCGAGGCGCAGTCGAACGGCTTGCAGGTGCGGATGGAATTGCAGGCCGATTGCTATGCCGGCGTCTGGGCCGCGAACGTCGCCCGCTCCGGCGACGCGCTCGACGCCGACGATATGGCGGAAGGGATGCGCGCCGCCGAAGCGATTGGCGACGATACGCTGCAACGCTCCGCCGGCCGCCGCCCGGTCGAGGACAGCTTCACCCACGGCACCTCCGCCCAGCGCCAGGAAGCGCTGCAGCGCGGCTTCCGCGGCGGCACGATGCAAAGCTGCGCGAGCTATACGCAGGGGATTTGAGCTAGCGGAGCAATGGAAGGTATGCTTGACATGAACGGAGGCCGTAAGTAAGGACCACCTTACATCAAAAGGTGTTTCCGCTCATGGATGACGTTCAGCTCTGGTCGAAACGGTACGTGATCTGGTCATCCGCCAATTGGCTGATGTTTCTGGCCGCGGTCGCCTTTCTGTCCTTCAGTTCCGCGGCCGCCGAGCTTGGCGTCCTTGCCGTGTCGGCGATCGTC
>JBBSLM010000468.1:0-1974 GCA_038255245.1 Sphingomonadales bacterium | reverse complement strand
GCGCGTCGATTTCGTCGCCAATGCCAGCCACGAACTGCGCACCCCGCTCGCCACCCTGCTCGGCTTCCTCGAAACGCTCGAGGATGAGGAAGTCGCGAGCGACGCCGAAACGCGCCGCAAGTTCCTGACGATCATGGCCGATGAGGCGGCGCGGATGCGGGCCCTGGTCGACGATCTGATGTCGCTCTCGCGTGTCGAGGCCGACCGCTTCAGCGTGCCGCGCGAACCGGTCGATCTGGATGGGCTGATCGAGGATGTCCGCACTTCCCTCGGCCAGGTGCTGGAACAGCGTGGCGCGTCCCTTGTAGTCGAAAGCCACGCCGGTCAGGCGGTGGTCGCCGGGGATCAGACCCAGCTCACCCAATTGCTCACCAACCTGATCACCAATGCGCTGCGCTATGGCCGCCCCGGTACGCCGGTGCGCGTCCGCCTCGACGATGCCGGCTCGGAAATGATCCGCCTCAGCGTGATCGACCAGGGCGACGGCATCGCCGCCGAGCATATTCCGCGGCTCACCGAGCGCTTCTACCGGGTCGATGCCAGCCGCAGCCGCTCGGTCGGCGGCACCGGCCTGGGCCTGGCCATCGTCAAGCATATCGCGCTGCGCCATCGCGGCCGTCTCGATATCCGCTCGACGCTGGGAAAGGGCACGTCCGCGCGCGTTTATCTGCCGCGCTACGGCGCCTGAACGGGGCACCGCGTCACGAAAGAGTCATGCCATTGTCGCAAAGGGAGCCCGGCCCGAAAGGGCGCTTTTCGCGGGCGAATCGTGACAATCGGGATGTTCAGACCTGTGTGGGCCGCGCTCGCCGCGGCATTGGCACTGGCGGCTTGCGGCAGCGGCCTGCGTCAGGAGATCCGCGTCGTCGGCTCCTCGACCGTCTATCCGTTCACCACCACGGTGGCGGAACGATTTGCCCAGAATTTCCCCGGCTATCGCTCGCCGATCGTCGAATCGACCGGCACCGGCTCGGGCCTGCAGCTTTTCTGCAATGGCGTCGGCGGCCAGTTCGCCGACATCGCCAACGCCTCGCGCCGGATCAAGGCGTCCGAACTGGAGAAGTGTGCCAGCAATGGCGTACGTCAGGTGATCGAAGTCCCGGTGGGGATCGACGGCCTCACCCTCATTGAATCCGCCACGCGGCCGACCGGCTACCGGCTGACCCTGCGCGATGTCTACGCCGCGCTCGCCAAGGAACCGTTCGGCCGTCCGCAGACCGCGCGCACCTGGCGCGACGTCAATCCCGAACTGCCGAACGTGCCGATCCTGGTCTACGGCCCCCCGCCATCGTCGGGCACAAGGGACAGCTTCGTCGAATTGATGCTGACACCGGGCTGCGATTCCGATCCGGAAATGGTCGCGCTGAAGGAGCGGGACAGTGACCGCCACCAGGCGATCTGCCACACGATGCGCGAGGATGGTGCGTTCGTCGAGGCGGGCGAAAATGACAATCTGCTGGTCCAGCGCGTGTCCGAAAATCAGGGGGCGGTCGGTATCCTGGGCTACAGCTTCATGGAAGAAAATGGCGACCGGGTACGCGGCATCCCGCTGAACGGAATCCTGCCGACCATCGATACCATCCAGGCGCTCGACTATCCCGGTGCGCGCCAGATGTTTATCTACGTAAAGGGCGAGCATCTGAATGTGGTGCCTGGCCTGCGGGAATTCCTGGCCGAATATTCCCGCGGCTGGGCGCCGACCGGCTATCTGCAGGATCGGGGGATGATTCCCGCCTCGGAGGAAATCCGCGCGCGGGCGCTGGCCGCGATTTCCGGCACCCTTTTCCTGACCGCTGCCGATCTCGGCTGAGCGAAGATGCCGGCTTTCACCATCATCCTGTTGATCCTCGGCCTCGGCCTGATCGCCTGGCTCAGCGCGCGCGCCAAGGCCATGGCCTTCGCGACGCCCGGTGGCGCCCGTCCCCATTCGCGCCCCAATTATCACGCCTGGTATGTCGCCCTCGCCGCGATCGT
>JBBSLM010000467.1:0-1979 GCA_038255245.1 Sphingomonadales bacterium | reverse complement strand
GCAAGCACCGGCTTGGCAAATCCTGTCTCTACATCAAGAAATTGAGCGACGTGGACGAGGGCGTGCTCGAGGAAATGGTGGTCAGCAGCCTCGACCATATGGACCGGAAATATCCGCGGGAGGCCTGACGCGGTTCAACAGGAGGAGGCGAAGATGTCGACGCGGATGATAATCGCGGCTGCTGCCTGGCTGGCGCTGCCATCCTGCATGACTATACCGACCCCGGTGCCCGCCGACTTCGCCGCCGCCATCGCCGCGCCCGGCCGTAGCGAGGCGCATCGCAGGCTCGACGAAGTGCGTCGGCCCGCCGAAGTCCTCGCCTTCGCGGGGTTGAAGCGCGGCGACCGCGTGCTCGATTACTTCACCGGCGACGGCTATTATGCCGAGCTGATGGCGCACGCCGTCGGGCCGCGCGGCGCGGTCACCGGCTGGAATTCGGAAAGCTTCGGCCGCAACCCGGAGGTCCGCGCCAGCGTCGACGCGATCGCTGGCCGCAACGCCAATACCAGCTTCGTCTCAAGCCCGGTGACGGCCTTGGCCTTCGCGCCGGATTCCTACGATTTCGTGATGATGCATCTCGTCTATCATGATGCCTATTGGGAAAGCGCGCGCTTCGGTCTGCCGCGGATCGACCCGAACACCGTCACGCAGGCGATCTACCGCACGCTGAAGCCCGGCGGTGTGGTCGCGGTGATCGATCATGTCGCCAATCCCGGCCGCGATACCCGCGCCGAGGTGGAGGCGACCCACCGCATCCTGCCCGAAACGATCCGCGCCGATTTCGAGCGCGCCGGCTTCGTGCTGGAGGCGGAAGCGTCCTTGCTGCGCAATCCCGGCGACGACCGATCGGTGAACGTCTTCACGCCCAGCATCCGCGGTCGCACCGACCGCATTTTGTACCGGTTCAGAAAGCCAGATCGATAAGGGCGACGACGATGGCCGAGAACAAGACCAGGCCGACCGAGGTGTCACCCGCGGACTTCATCGCGGCGGTGCCCGACCCGGTGCGGCGCGCCGATGCGGCCAGGCTCGGCGCGATGCTGGCGCGCCTGTCGGGTGAGCCGGCCACGATGTGGGGCCCGAGCATCATCGGCTTCGGCGCCTATGCCTATCCCTGCGGCAACCGGATGGAGACCTGGGCCCGCATCGGCTTCTCGCCACGCGCCAAGGAATTGGTCGTCTATCTGCTCCCCGGTTACGAGGGGAAGGAAGCCCAGCTGGCGAAGCTGGGCAAGCACCGGCTCGGCAAGAGCTGCCTGTACATCAAGAAGCTGGCCGATGTGGACGAGGCGGTGCTCGAGGAACTGATCAAGGACAGCCTCGACTGGATGGACGAGAAATATCCGCGGGAGACGTGAGATGCGAATTGCGGCTCGGATCGTCATCGGATGGGTTGCGGGCATGGTCACGACCTCCGCCGTGGCGGAAGTGATGGTGCTGCGTTCGGTGGGACCGTCGAGCAGCCGCTATCCGACCGGGCGCCGCTTTCCCGACAATGCCAGCTTCACCCTGCGCAACGGCGACACGCTGACGCTGCTGACCCCGCAGGGCACGCGGGTGTTTCGCGGCCAGGGGCAGTTTTTCGCCAACCGCGCCTATCCCGGCGGGCGGCAGAGCGCGGCGCAGGTGCGGATCGATATTGGCGGGACACGCGGCCCCGATGCGAGCGGCGCGCCGACCATGCCGGCATCGGTCTGGGGCTTCGCGGCTTATGCCCGCGGCAATTTGTGCTTCCCGGCGGGGGCGCGGCCCTTGCTGTGGCGGTCCAATGCCGGCGCGGCGATCAATATGGTGGTCGCCGATGCGGGCGGGCGCGAGCATCGGGTGGCGTGGCCGGCCGGCGCGGCGGTCGTCGCCTGGCCCGCCAGCCTCGCGGTGACGCCGAACGCGCCCTATCGCCTGCGGATGCCGGGGGCGACGCCGCAGCGCATCTGGCTGCGGCCGATCGCGAACGGCGACGCGCTGAGCCGCGAGGCGCT
>JBBSLM010000466.1:0-1979 GCA_038255245.1 Sphingomonadales bacterium | reverse complement strand
TCGAACATGTCTCTCGACTTCGCTCGAGACGAGCGGGGGGCTTAGCGAGAGCCGGATTGCTTTTCCACGCTTGGATTTCTCTCGCGTACCCGTCAAAAGGCCCCCGTGCGCAAATCCTTCCTCCTCGTAAGCACGGCCGTCCTGCTGATGGCCGGCGATACCAGCCTGTTGCGCGCGCAGCTGGACGGGTCGGATCGCGGCATCCCGCCGGTCGACAGCACCAGCAATTTCGAAGTCACCGGCATCCAGGTCGACGTCAACGGCGCGAATGCCAATGATGCCCGGCAGGAGGGGTGGAAGGCGGCGCAACGGGCCGGCTGGAAGAAGCTTTGGGCGCGCACCACCGGCCGCCCGGAAAGCGAAGCGCCCGACGTCAGCGACACGGTGCTGAACCAGATCGTCAGCGCCGTCATCGTCGAGGACGAACAGATCGGCGAACGGCGCTATATCGCGCGCCTTGGCCTGCTGTTCGATCGTACCCGCACCGGCCAGATGCTCGGCGTCTCCGGCATCGTCCGCCGCTCCGCGCCGTTGCTGGTCATTCCGGTCATGCGCACCGGCTCGACCGGCTATGCGCTGGAATTCCGTTCCCCCTGGCAGGCGGCCTGGGCCCAGTTCCGCACGTCCCAGACCCTGATCGACTATATTCGCCCGGTCGGCACCGGCGTCGATCCCTTGTTGCTCAACGCCGCGCAGACCGGCCGCCGCAGCCGCGGCTGGTGGCGCGCCGTGCTCGATCAGTACAGCGCCTCCGACGTGCTGATTGCCGAAATGCAATTGAGCCGCGCCTGGCCCGGTGGGCCCGCCATCGGCCGCTTCACGGCCCGCTACGGCCCGGACGCGGAGATTATCGGCAGCTTCGAACTGCGCGCCGACAGCGGTGATCAGATCCCGCAGATGATGGCCGAAGGCGTGCAGCGGATGGACGCGCTCTACGTTCAGGCATTCAACGCCGGCCTGCTGCGGCCAAACCCGACTCTGGTCACGCCGCGCCAGTTCCTCCCGACGCCGCCCCCACCGCCGCCCGAAGTGACGCCGGTCGATGTCGCCCCGGCCGAAGAAGATGGCGTGGAGGTTCCGGCGCCCGTTCTGCCCGCCGAGCCGCAGGTCCCGCAAGCGCCGGTGCCGACGCCGCGACCGACGCCCACGCCTCCGCCAGCCGCGCCGCCCGGCTTCGGCCCGCGAGCGTTGCGCTAATCCCGTGCAGCGCGACCAGATAGCGCTGCCCTTCCAGTGGCCGGTGGCGGATCGCGACGAGGACTTCCTCGTCAGCGACGCCAACCGGCTGGCCTTCACCCATTTCACCCGCTGGTCGCTCTGGCCGGTGATGGCGATACTTCTGACCGGCCCGCGCAAGTCCGGCCGCTCGCTGCTCGCCCAGATTTTCGTCCGCAAGACCAATGGCCGGGTGCTTGATCATGTCGAGGATCGGGACGAAGAGGAACTCTTCCACGCCTGGAACGACGCCCAGTCGCGGCGGCGGCCGCTCGTCATGATCGGCGACCGCCCGCCGCCTGCCTGGGCGATTCGCCTGCCCGATCTCGCCTCCCGCCTCGCCGCCACGCCGCAGGTGGAGATCGAGGAGCCGGACGACGAACTGATCGCGTCCCTGATCGTCAAACTGCTCGCCGACCGCGGCATCGCCGCTCCGCCGGACCTGCCCGAATTCCTCGTTCCCCGGATCGAGCGCAGCTACGTGGCGATCCAGCATGTCGTCGATACGCTCGACCGCGACATATTGGCCAATCGCAAACGCATGAGCCTTGCCGCCGCGCGCCACGCATTGCAGGAGGCGGGCCTGATCCGCCGCGCCCAGCGCCGGGCCTGAAGGGAAGCCAAGTGGACAGCCCCGTTCCTGCGACCGACACCGACGCGTCGCCACGCAGCCCCTATTTCAACCGGGAACTGTCCTGGCTCGCCTTCAACCGCCGCGTGCTGGAGGAAGCGTGCAATCCTGCCCATCCTTTGCTCGAGCGGCT
>JBBSLM010000465.1:0-1999 GCA_038255245.1 Sphingomonadales bacterium | reverse complement strand
GCATTTCAAGACGCACGCCAAGGACAATCATTCGCGCCGCGGGCTGCTGATGATGGTCAACAAGCGCCGCGCCTTGCTCGATTATCTGAAGCGCGAGAATGTCGAGCGCTACAACCAACTCATCGCGAAGCTCGGCCTTCGCAAGTGACGCGATCGTTCGGCCCGCTTCGGCGGGCCGTTTACGTATTGCGTCATCCCGGACTTGATCCGGGATCCATCTGACCTTCTCATTTTGAAGAAGGTGGACTCCGGCTCACGCGGGACCCCATCAAAGTACTACTTTGATGGGACCCGTGCCGGAGTGACGGAGGGGAGGCAATTCGGTCGACCCTCTTGAACTCGAGGAAGAGTTCAAACCGCCGCGCGCCGGCTTGCGCGCACCAAGAGGCCCCGGCTGCATTTGGCGGCCGGAGTGAAGGAAAACCGAATGTTCGATACCAAGAATGTAGACATCAACTGGGGCGGCAAGACGCTGAGCCTCGAAACCGGGCGCGTCGCCCGTCAGGCCGATGGCGCCGTCATCGCGCGCCTGGGCGATACCGTCGTGCTGTGCGCCGTCACCGCCGCCAGAAGCGTGAAGCCGGGGCAGGATTTCTTCCCGCTCACCGTCCACTATCAGGAAAAATTCTCCTCCGCCGGCCGCATCCCCGGCGGCTTCTTCAAGCGTGAGCGCGGCGCCACCGAGAAAGAGACGCTGACCAGCCGTCTCATCGACCGCCCGATCCGGCCGCTGTTCCCGGAAGGCTTTTACAACGAAATCAACGTGATTTGTCAGGTTCTTAGCTATGATGGCGAGAATGAGCCGGACATTCTGGCGATGGTCGCCGCCTCCGCGGCGCTGACCATTTCCGGCGTACCGTTCATGGGCCCGATCGGCGCCGCGCGCGTCGGCTATGTCGATGGCGAGTACATCCTGAACCCGACCCAGGAGCAGACCAAGGAAGGCGACCTCGACCTGATCGTCGCCGCCACCCACAATGCGGTGATGATGGTCGAATCCGAAGCCAAGGAGCTGTCGGAAGAGATCATGCTCGGCGCCGTCATGTTCGCGCATGATGCCTGCCGCACGGTCGCCGACGCGATCATCAAGCTGGCCGAACAAGCCGCCAAGGATCCGTGGGAGCTGGACGCCGGCACCGACAATGCGGCGATCAAGCAGCAGCTGCGCGACCTGATCGGCGCGGACATCGCCGCCGCCTACAAGGTGACGAGCAAGTCCGAGCGCCAGGATCTGATCGCCGTCGCCCGCGACAAGGCGAAGGAAGCGTTCGCCGACGCCGAGCCGCAGCAGCAGATGGCCGCCGGCAAGCTGGTCAAGAAGCTGGAAGCCGAGATCGTCCGCGGCGCCATCCTGAAGGACGGCACCCGCATCGATGGCCGCGCCACCAACCAGGTCCGCGCGATCGAGGCGATGGTCGGCTTCCTGCCGCGCACGCACGGCTCGAGCCTGTTCACCCGCGGCGAGACGCAGTCGATCTGCACCACGACGCTGGGCACCAAGGACTCAGAGCAGATGATCGACGGGCTGGAGGGCCTCTCCTACCAGCGCTTCATGCTGCACTATAACTTCCCGCCCTACAGCGTCGGTGAAGTCGGCCGCTTCGGCGCGCCGAGCCGGCGTGACGTCGGCCACGGCAAGCTCGCCTGGCGCGCGCTGCGGGCCGTGCTGCCCAGCCACGACGACTTCCCGTACACGATCCGCGTCACCTCCGACATCACCGAGAGCAACGGCTCCTCGTCGATGGCGACGGTCTGCGGCGGCAGCCTCAGCCTCATGGACGCCGGCGTGCCGATCACGCGCCCGGTCAGCGGCATCGCGATGGGGCTCATTCTCGAAGGCGACAAGTTCGCCGTCCTCTCGGACATCCTGGGCGACGAGGATCACCTCGGCGACATGGACTTCAAGGTCGCGGGCACCGAGGCCGGCATCACCACCATGCAGATGGACATCAAGGTCGCCGGCATCACGCAGGAGATTTTCGAGACCGCTTTGCACCAG
>JBBSLM010000464.1:0-2003 GCA_038255245.1 Sphingomonadales bacterium | reverse complement strand
TGGCTGGCGATCCGTATCTCGCCGCCGCCGGCCAGCTCGATGAAGCCGGAGGTGACCTTGCGGCCATTGAGCTCGAGCCCGAGCCCTTCTTCCGCCTGCACGGTCAACCGCAGCGGCCCGATCCGCTGTACGACGGCATGGTTCAGTGCGACCGCCAGGTCGGTCAAATGCACATCGTTGCCCGGCGCACGGCCGATGGTCAGCCGCTCGCCCGCGACGCTCCGCTCGCGCTTGATCTCGCGCCCTTCGGCGCTGACGGACTTCTGGTTGAGCTTGAAGGTCATCCCCGCCTCACCAGTAGAAGAAGACGGAGATGATGTGGACGCTCAGCGCGGCGATCAGCGCGAAGGTGATCGGCACATGCACGTACAGCCACACTTCCAACATTGCGCGGATGCGCAGCGCGCTGCGGATGCGCTGCAAGGCCGCGGCCTTGCGGTCCATCAACTGCACGACGGCCTGCAGCGTGTCCTCCTCCGTCTCGACCGCGACCGCCATCCGCGCACGCAAGTCGCGCACGGCTTTGGCGTTGCGGCAGCCCCGCTCGCTGCCCGACAGGCGGCGGAAAATGCCCGCGCGGAACGGATCCTCGCGCAGCGATTCCGATACGATCGCGGTGTCGTCGTGCGACAGTGGCTGGGCTGCGATCTGCAGCTGGCGATCCAGCTTGGTGATCGCGTCGATCATCTGCGCCTTGGTCATCGACGAGCGATTGTCGCTGAGCGCATCCGGCAGCGTCGAATAGACGACGATCCCGTAAATGCCCGACAGGATGACGAGAATCATCAGCGCATAGGCGAGCGTGTGGACGTTCCAGCCGAATTGAAAGCCGGTGTGCAGCGTGCCGATGACGATCAGGCTCAAGCCGAGATAGACGTGCGCACTGGTCCACGCCTTCAGCGACCAGCGCCCGCGTGTGATCGCCCGTTTCCTGAGGCCCAGCACAGTCAGCCACAAGATCAGCAGCGCGCCGATCGTGCCGAGCGTATAGCCGTACCAGCTGCCGCCATTATGCCGCGGGGTCACGTCGATCAGCGCATAGCCGGTGATGAACAGGATCGAGAGCAGGGTCGCGATCTTCAGCCAAAGGAAGTTGCGGTGGCGCAGGAAGCCTTCGTGCGCGGAAGCGCGCACCCGCTCGATCTGCCTTGCCCCCCGCGTCGCCACGCCTAGCTCGCCCCCCAAGCCAAGATCGTCATGCCGGACTTGATCCGGCATCCACCTTCTTCATCCAGCATCGCGACCGTAAAGAAGGTGGACCCCGGATCAAGTCCGGGGTGACGGGTCATGGGAACACCGATGCTCACTCTCCCAACCTCGCAACCGTCAGGAATTCCTCCGGCGCGACGCGGATCGCGGCCCCGGTCGGGCAGGCGCGCACACAGGCCGGGCCGCCCTTGATGCCCGAGCACATGTCGCACTTGATCGCCCGCTTCGGCGTTTCCGGGCTGACCCGGTCGTAGACCCATTGTTTGTCCGGCTCGCCCGGTCCCGGTCCGGCGCCGAAGAACAGCCAGGACAGCAGCCCCGGCTTCTTCGGCGGCACCTTGTCCATGCGGATCACGCCATAGGGGCAGTTACGCTGGCAATTGCCGCAGCCGATGCAGGTGTCGTCGATATACACTTCGCCGTCCGGGCCGCGGTGGATCGCGTTGGGCGGGCAATCGGCCATGCAATGCGGATGCTCGCAATGCCGGCAGGACGTCGGCACATGCAGATGGGCGAAGGTCTTCCCGGCCTCGCGGTTCAGCCGCGACAGGCCGTCATGGCTGTCGGCACAGGCCTTCTCGCAATTGTCGCAGCCCACGCAGAGTTTCTCGTCGATCAGCAGCACGTCGGTCGCCTCGCCGATCCCGCCCTCGACCAGGAATTTGGCGACCGAGGAATACATGTCCACGACCGAGCCGAAACTCTCCGCCTTGGCCTCGATGAAGCTGTTGACGCGACGCCGCTCGCTCATCTTCGCCTCGAAACGGGCGGCGAGCGCCGGTCTTTCCTCGAGC
>JBBSLM010000463.1:0-2006 GCA_038255245.1 Sphingomonadales bacterium | reverse complement strand
TCCATGGACATCCCCTGTCGTAAGCGTGACTGCCGAACCAAAAGCCCCGCCGCCGCGTCAGTTCCCAGCGTTACGCTTACGCAACAACTTCCGCCGATCCTTCAGGATCGCAGCCGCGGCATTGTGACCCGGCGCGCCCGTAACGCCGCCGCCAGGATGCGCCCCCGAGCCGCAAAGATAAAGGCCAAAAAGTGGCATGCGGTAATCGGCATGGCCCAGCATCGGACGGGTCGAGAAAAGCTGGTCGAGGCTCATCCGACCGTGGAAAATATCGCCGCCGATCAGGCCGAAGCGGCGCTCCAGATCCAGCGGCGACAGCGCGAGGCAGCCGACGACGGATGCGGCGAAGCCGGGCGCGTAGCGGTCGACATGGGCGATGATCGCGTCGGCGACCGCGTCGCGGCAGGCGTCCCAGCCGCCCGGCACGTCGTAGCGGAAATGCTGGCAGAACAGGCTGGCGACGTAGGCGCCCGCGGGGGCGAGGCTGTCGTCCAGGGTCGAGGGGATGAGCAGCTCGACGATCGGTTCCGGCGAGACCCCGTCACGGCGGGCGTCGAGATAGGCCTTGTCCATATATTGGAGCGACGGGGCGATGATGATGCCGGCGGTGAGGTGATCGCCCGGTGCAGGCAGGCTAGTGAAGCGCGGCAGTTCGGACAGCGCGACGTTCATGCGGAAAGTCGCGGATTCGCTGACCCAGCCGCGCATGTGCGTGGCGGTATCGGCCGGGACCGCGCCGTCCGGCAGCAGGCTTTCGAACAGGCGTTTCGGGTGGACGCCGGAGGCGATGGCGGCGGCGCGGTAGATCTTCCCGCCCGCGACCACACCCGCGGCACGGTCGTTCTCGACGATGATCTCCTCGACCGGCGCGCCGGTGACGATCTGGACGCCTTGCTCGCGGCAGGCCGACGCCATCGCCTGGGTGATCGCGCCCATGCCGCCGATCGCATGGCCCCAGCTTCCCAACTGGCCCTCCACTTCGCCGAAGACGTGATGGAGCAGGACGTAAGCGGAACCTGGCGAATAAGGGCTGCCGAAACTGCCGACGACGCTGTCGAAGCCGAACAAGGCCTGGACCAGATCATGACCGAAATAGCGCTCCAGAATCTCAGCTGCGGACTTTGTGAAAAAGTCCATGAGATTTCGCTGCTTCTCAAGCGAAAGACGGCCAACGCCGCGGCCTAGAGAAATCAAGGCGAGCAGGTCGGACACGCCACCGCCAGCGTTAGGGGGCGCACGCAGCAGCCATTGCTTAAGTATCGCCACAACCGAATCGAGTGCCGCGATATAGTCATCGTAGCGCTCGGCATCAGCTGGACTGTGCCGGGCAATCTCTTTTCTGGTGAGGCTCTCGTGCCCGCCGAGCAAATAGTCGGGGCCGAGCGTCGGCAGGAAATTGTCGACTTTGCGCAGCACGACCTTCAGCCCGTGGCGGGCCAGCGCCATGTCGGCGATCACCTTGGGCTGCAACAGGCTGACCGTGTAGCTGGCGGTGGAATTGCGGAAGCCGGGCGCGAACTCTTCGGTCACCGCCGCGCCGCCGACGACATCGCGCGCCTCGAGAATGGTGACCTTCAGCCCCGCCGCGGCGAGATAATAAGCGCAGACCAGGCCGTTATGGCCGGCGCCGATGACGATCACGTCGCTCACGGCCTGAACCTTCCGACGCGGGCCCAAAGGTGCTGAAGGTTCACACCCCCAGGAGCAAAAAATCCGGGTGCCGAAAGGCTCGGAAGGTTCCTCGGTTTCACGCGCGATCGCGCGGGTGGAGTCAGGCGAGAATCGGGGCGGCGCGCGGTCATGCGCTTATCGTGTCAGACGCAATCCTATTTGCAAACCGCTGGTCTGGTCGGGGCGAACCCGAGCCCAGTGCGCGCGGTTAAGATCCGTAGGCTAGACGCGTGTCGCCAAGAGCGGATAGTCCAGACCTGAAGCGCCCGGTCGTGAGGAGTTTTTAGCACGATTGACGGTCGATGCGGCACGGGTTTAGGCTAGGCGCCTCTGCG
>JBBSLM010000462.1:0-2019 GCA_038255245.1 Sphingomonadales bacterium | reverse complement strand
GGCGCGAGCTTATGGAGCTTCTCCCCGAACGCGCGCGGCCGCTTGTTGGCCGGGATGATTCGCGCCAGCTTCTGCCAATTGTTCGGCGAGAGCGCGGTCATGCTCCGCGCCATCAGGCTGCGCACCGGCCGCGGCAGTCGCCCGAGCCGGCCAAGCAACCCGCCGGCGGCGGCATGGCGATTGTAACCGGCGAACACTTCGTCGCCGCCGTCGCCGGTCAAGGCGACGGTGACGTGCGCGCGGGCCAGCTTGGAGACCATGAAGGTCGGGATTTGCGAGGCGTCGGCGAACGGCTCGTCGAAGATGCGCGGCAGCTCCGGCACCACCGCCAGCGCGTCCGACGGCTCCAGCACGAAATTGGTGTGATCGGTGCCGAGATGCTTCGCGACCCGCGTCGCATCCTCGCCTTCGTCATATTCGCGATTGGTGTAGCCGATCGAGAAAGTCCGCGTCGCGCCGCCGCTGTGCCGCTGCATCAGCGCCGTCACCACCGACGAATCGATGCCGCCCGAAAGAAAGGCCCCCAGTGGCACGTCGGACATCAGGCGGATGCGGGTGGCGTCGTCCAGCAGCCGCTCCGCCTCGTCCACCGCCTCGTCCGGCGTGCCCGTGAACGGATCCGCATGCGCGCGGGCGACTTCTTCGGCCAAATCCCAATAGGGCTCGATGCGGATGTCGCCGCTGTCCGGCGAATAGCAGAGCAGATGGCCCGGCTCGAGCTTGGCGATGCCGCCCAGGATCGAATGCGGCGCGGCGACATAGCCGGTGCGCAGATATTCGGCGACCGAATCGCGATCGATGTCGCGGGGCGCTTCCGGATGGAGCAGCAGGGGGGCGAGTTCGCTGGCGAAGGCGAAGCTGCCGCCGCGCTTCAGCCAGTAAAGCGGCTTCTTGCCGAGCCGGTCGCGGACCAGCCACAATTTGCGCTCCGCGCGGTCCCAATAGGCAAAAGCGAACATGCCCCAGATGCGCCGCGCCGTCTCCGCCACGCCCCACAGGCGGCAGCCGTTGATGATCACTTCCGTGTCGGAATGGCCGCGAAAGGCGAAGCCGGCCTGTTCCAGCTCCGGCCGCAGGGCGGGCGCATTATAGACTTCGCCATTGTAGCTGAGGTGGCCCTGGCCGTCGGCGGTCGCCATGGGCTGCGCGCCGGCTTGCGTGAGATCGACGATGGCAAGCCGCCGGTGTCCGAGCCACACGCCCGCTGCCTCGTCGCCCCACACGCCGGACCCGTCCGGGCCGCGATGCCGGATCACGTCGGCCATCGCGCGGGCGAGGCGCTTGTTGGCGTCGGCCGAACGCCTGCCGTCACCGTCGATATGGCCGGAAATGCCGCACATGAAGGGCCGGTTACTCCGAAGCGCGCCGGTTGACCAGCAAGGCGCGCGGAGAGAAGGTCGCGCCGTGACGCTGACCGCCCTCACTGCGCGCCTGATCGCCAAGCCGTGGGGCCGCCGCGACCTGCCGCCGCCTTACGATGCGGTCGGCGAAGAGCCCGTCGGCGAAGTCATTTTCGACGATCCCGCCGGGGCCCGCGCGGCACTGCTGCTGAAATTGCTCTTCACCTCCGAAAAGCTTTCCGTGCAGGTTCACCCGGACGATCCGGCGGCGCGGGCGCGGGGCTTCCCGCGCGGCAAGGACGAGGCCTGGCTGGTGCTCGGCGCGGCCCCGCGAGCCAGCATCGCCTTCGGGCCGAAAGCAATGCTGGCCCGCGACACGCTGCGCGCCGCCGCGCAGGACGGGACAATCGAGCAGCTGCTCGACTGGCGGCCAGTGCGTGCGGGCGACGTGCTTTACTCTCCCGCCGGGACCATCCACGCGATCGGGCCGGGCCTGTCGCTGGTCGAGGTCCAGCAGAATCTCGATCTCACCTACCGGCTCTACGACTACGGCCGGCCGCGCGAATTGCACCTCGACGACGCGGTCGCGGTGGCGCGGCTTGAGCCTGCCGCAGCCGCGCTTCCACCGATTGCGCTGGGCCCCGGCCATGCGCGACTGGCGGGAGGGGAGGCCTTTCAG
>JBBSLM010000461.1:0-2019 GCA_038255245.1 Sphingomonadales bacterium | reverse complement strand
CGCGCCCCGCGCGGCGGCATCCGGATCGCCGGCGGCCTCGGCGAGCTGCGTCTTCACTTCCACCGCGCGGGCGAACAGGGCATCTGGCGAGAAGCCGAAGCTGGCCAGCACCGCCAGCGCCATCGCGGTGGCGCAGGTCAGTAAGAGCACCGCCTTGATGATCTGCACCCAGGTGGTCGCGATCATCCCGCCGAACAAAACATAGAGCATCATCAGCACGCCGACGATGCCGACCGCGTACATATAAGGCAGTCCGAACAGCAATTTGATCAGCTGCCCCGCCCCGACCATCTGCGCGATCAGGTAGAAGAGCACGACCGCAAGCGTGCTGAACGCCGCGAACAGCCGCACCGGTGCCTGCGCGAAGCGAAAGCTGGCGACGTCGGCGAAAGTATATTTGCCCAGGTTCCTGAGCCGCTCGGCGAGCAGGAACAGGATGATCGGCCAGCCGACCAGGAAACCGGTGGAATAGATCAGGCCATCATAGCCATCCGCGAAAATCTGCGCCGAAATGCCGAGGAAGGACGCCGCCGACATATAATCGCCGGCGATGGCGAGGCCGTTCTGGAAGCCGGTGATGCCGCCGCCCGCCGCGTAGAAATCCGCCGTCGTCTTGGTCCGCATCGCCGCCCAGCGGGTGATGCCGAGCGTGAGCAGCACGAAGGCGGAGAACATCATGATCGCCGGCCAATTGACCGGCTGCGCGGCCGACGGGGCTGCCGCCCCTGCGGCCAGCGCCAGGGTTGGCAGGGTCAGCGCGATCAGGATCAGCGGCAGCCGGTGCGAAAACATGCCTTTCACGCCCGCGCATCCTCGCGGATCGCATCCACCGCTTTGTCGAAATCGCGATTGGCCCGGCGCACGTAGATGCCGGTCAACACGATCCCGGCCAGGATCACGCCGATCCCGATCGGGATGCCGAGCGTCGTCGTGCCGCCCCCGATCGGCGTGGCGAGCAGCGCCTTGTCGAACGCTACAGCCAAGATGTAGCCGAAGAAGATCACCAGCATGATCGCGGTCAGCGTCCAGGTGAAGCGCGACCGGCGCCGCACCAGCGCCTCGTAGCGCGGGTCCGCCGCGATCCGCTCCGCCTGCGCGGCCTCGTCGTTTGAGAATGACGTCACGGGCGCTCCCCTTCCCGGCCATGTCTGGCGCGCCCGGGGCGACGCGTCCAGCGCGATTGCGCGATCCACCTTTCCGCACTGGTGCCGATAAGCAACAGCTTAAACTTCACCATGTTATGCCGTGAACTTATCACATTGACCTGACGGTGCGTGGCGGAGGATGCTGCGCACAGGACGGGCAAGGAAGCGGGGGCTGGATGACCTATTGCCTTGGGGTAGCGGTCGACGAGGGACTGCTGATGGTCGCGGACACGCGGACCAATGCCGGCGTCGACAACATCTCCTGCTACCGCAAGCTGCACATATTGTCCGATACGCCCGAGCGGCAGCTGCATCTCGCCTGCTCCGGCAGCCTCTCGGTCAGCCAGTCGGTGCTTGGCCGGCTCACAAACCATCCCGACCTTGCTGCCGCGCCCACCCTGTTCGACGCCGCCGAGATTGTCGGCAAGGTCCTGCACGACGGCAACGAAGCGCTGCGCAACGCGCACAATAACGAGAAATGCACCGGCGCCAGCCTGCTGCTCGGCGGTCGCATCGGCGACGAAGCGCCGCGCCTGTTCCAGCTCTATCCCGAGGGCAATTTCATCGAATGCAAGCCTGACCTGCCTTATCTGCAGATCGGCGAGACGAAATATGGCCGTCCGATCCTCGACCGGGTGATTACGCGCCGCACGCCGCTCGCGGCCGCGGTGAAGGTTGCCTTCCTCTCCTTCGATTCGGCGATGCGCTCGAACCTCTCGGTCGCTCGCCCGCTCGACCTGATGGTCCTCCCGGCGGGCGGGGCGCAAGCGACCATCTTGCGGATCGAGCAGGACGACGTCTATTTCAACGAGCTTTCCCGCCGCTGGTCCGCCGCTTTGGTGCAGGCCGCCGCGACCATGGCCGACCCCTGGTT
>JBBSLM010000460.1:0-2029 GCA_038255245.1 Sphingomonadales bacterium | reverse complement strand
CTCGATCACGTCGGTCGCCGCGTCATAGCCCACGTTCTGATAGGCGTGGCACGTCCCCGGTTCGCAGGATTGCGGCAGCATCGCATGCAGCTGCCGCAGGTATCGCGGATCCTCCCCGCTCTCCAGCCGCGCGTCATAGGCATGGCCGTGCACGCCGATCGTATGGGAGAGCACATCGGCAACCCTCGCCCGCGTCTCATTGCCGTTGGGCAGGCGCAAATTGCTCGAATAGCGCGAGATCGGCTCGTCCAGCGACAGTCGCCCGCGCGAGGCAAGCAACGCCACCATGTCCGCCGCCACGCCCTTCGACAAGGACGCCCAGCGGAACACCGTATGCTCGCTCACCCGCTCCGGACTGTTCGACGCAACCGTACCGAAGCCCTTCACGAAGCGGATCTGGCCATTTTCGACCACGCCGACCGCCAGCCCGACCATATTCTCGGCCTCGACCAGCCGGTTCAGCCGCGCCTCCAACTGCCCATAATCGATCGCGCTCGGTCCGCTGGTGACGACCGGCGGCACCTCGGCCTTAACGACCGCGGTCCCGTTCGCGGCGCCGTTTTCACCGACCGCATTGGTCGGTTGTGAGCAGCCCGTCGCCAAAGTCGACCCGACCAGCACCAGGAACAGGCCCAATTCGGCCAGATTATGTTTTGGCAATTTGTCCCACCCGCAGAACCAGCTTCGCCACTTTGCTAGTCCGGCGCGTGGGCAAAAGGAAGCGCCCGTCTGGACGCCACGCATTTATGGTGCGAGTGAACGCCGAGTTGAGGGACCGGATCAATGCAATTCCTGAAAACGCTCTTCTGGGTGATGCTGGCGATCGGCATCGTCCTGTTCGCGCGGGAAAATTGGGTACCGGTCGAGATCCAGCTGTGGAGCGGTCTGATCGCCGAGGTGAAGCTGCCCTTCCTGCTGCTGATCGTCTTCCTGCTGGGCTTCCTGCCGACCTATCTGCTCTATCGCGGCCGGGTGTGGACGCTGAAGCGCCAGATCGGCAGGCCGGACCGGGTCGTGGTCGGCAACCAGCCCATTTCGAACATGCCGCCGCCGCCCGCCGATTCCGCGCCGCCGCCGCCTCAGCCCGCGGCCGAACCGCCGCCCATGCTGGCCAAGGAACCGCCCGCCGGCGAGCGCCCCGCCGGGTCGCTGCTCTAACCATCTTTTCTGTCATCCCCGCGAAAGCGGGGACCCAGGCCACGCCTAAGCTGAAAAGAAGCTGGGTTCCCGCTTTCGCGGGAATGACAATGGGGTAGAGCGGCGCAATCTGGACTTGGGGCTTCGCCAGGCCTAATCGCTCGCGGCCATGAGCTGGTTCAACCGCGTCCGCAACAAAATCCCCTTCCTCCCCAAGCGCGAGACCACGCCGGAGACGCTCTGGCACGCCTGCCCCGATTGCGGCGCGATGGTCTTCGTCAAGGAATATGAGGAGAACAGCCACGTCTGCCCGCGCTGCGAGCGGCACGGACGGATCGGCGCGAAGGACCGCTTCGACCTGCTGCTCGACCCGGGCTACACGATCCTGCCCGCGCCGCAGGTGCGCGAAGACCCGCTGAAATTCCGCGACACCAAGCGCTATACCGACCGGATCAAGGCCGCCCGCACCGCCACCGGTGCGCAGGATGCGCTGCAAAATGCCCGCGGCATGATTGCCGCCCGCCCGGCGATCGTCGGCGCGCAGGATTTCGCCTTCATGGGCGGCTCGATGGGCCTCGGCGTCGGCAGCGCCTTCGTCGCCGGCGTGCAGGCCGCGATCGAAGCCCGGGCGCCTTATATCATCGTCACCGCCGCCGGCGGCGCGCGCATGCAGGAAGGCATTTTGAGCCTCATGCAGATGCCGCGCACCACGGTCGCGATCGCGCAGCTGAAGGAAGCCGGCCTTCCCTACATCGTCATCCTGACCGATCCGACCACCGGCGGCGTCACCGCTTCCTATGCGATGCTCGGCGACATCCACCTCGCCGAGCCCGGCGCCCTGATCGGCTTCGCCGGCCAGCGGGTGATCGAGCAAACCATCCGCGAGACGCTG
>JBBSLM010000459.1:0-2031 GCA_038255245.1 Sphingomonadales bacterium | reverse complement strand
GACAGTAGCGCCGGCGTGGTCATGTCTGTAGTCTGGGTCATGGCGTGATCTCCATGGCGGTTGCAGCCGCCGGTAGGGGTGGGTTGTTCACCCGGAGATTACGCCGCTTCCAAATTTCCACCACCTTCGCGACACTACCCGGGTAGGAGCGTCCGCACTGTCATGGGATCATGTTGACGTTGCGTTTGATCGGGCTCGTCAAATCCTTGACGGCTGGTTCGCCTTCACCGCTCTTGGAGGCTACCCTTATCGAAAAGCCATCACTTACCCCGGGATATTCATCGAATCCTATTTCCGCGGGGATTTTGGGCATTTCCGGGGCCCGAGAGCCTGCGATGCTGGCTGCAGGTTAGCCGAACACACGCGGGCGTGAGCTGAGCGCCGCGACGAGTGGGGATTGTGCGGGCTGGAGCCGACCGTTTGGCTCACTTCGGCGATGTTGGCGCATCACGAGGCTTCGCCCATGGGCGTTTCAGGTATCCACCGTGTCGGTTTCTGGGCTGGGCGCTACGGATCGGCCCAGTGCAGCGCCCTGAGCCTGGGCCAGAGCACCGACCAGAACGGTGCTGCGGCCGAAGAGAGCGCCAGTGTCATCCGCCGCCCCGAGATCACCAGCCGTGCGCCGGCGCGCAGCACCCGCTCGCGCAGGCGGCGCAGACTCCAGCCGGTGCCGGTCGCCTTCGCCATGGCGCGGCGGGCGATGTGCATGACCTGATACGCCAGGCAGGCGATGAGAAGACGGACCTCGTTGCAGGCGAAGGCGTCCACGGCTTGCGCCTTCGACTTCGGCTTCCGCCCCCGCCAGTGCGATTTTGCCCGATTGGTCGAGGACAACGCTGGCGCCAGAACGTCCTTCAACTCGCCCATGTGGCCCTCGGCCTTGCCGCGCTCGCGATAGTGGGCCAGCACCTCGTGACGGAGCTTCTGGGTCCACTTCAGCGAGGTCACGAGAAAAAAGCGGTCGAGCAGCAGGTCGCCCTCGCGCTCCTTGACCACCAGAACGATCCGGCGCGGCTTGTCCCAGCTCTCGGCTTGGTAGGTCAGCTCATGCAGCCACAGACGCGGTTCGGCGGGCCTCCGCCCCGGCGGGCGCTTCATGAGCGGTGCGGCCAGCCGGTCCAGCACCGGATTGGCGCGCAGCCGCGAGACGTAATCGATCCCGCGGGCCTCCAGCCCGGCCAGCAACCCGGCCGAGGGAAAGCCCGCATCGATCCGCACCATGGCCACCTCGCAGAGGCTCTTCTGCGCCCGGTCCACCACGTCGAGGATGACGTCGAGCGCACCGTGCGCAGTGCCGACATTGCCCGCCCTGAGCCGGGCGTCGAGCATGTCGCCAGTCTCTGCGATCGAGGTGATCAGCGGGTGATAGATCCGGGCCGCATAATGACCATTCCACTCCGACTTCGGCTGGTGGCCATGCACCTCGATGGGCGCGCTGTCGATGTCCAGTGTGATGCTCCTGACGCGCTTGCCGCCCCGCTCGGCCCGGATGCCGCGCCCAGCCATCTCGAGAACCGCCTCGCGCAGCACACCCAGATTGGCCGGCTCCGCCATCAATGCCGTAAACCGCGACAAGGTCGGCTGCGAGGCGAGCCCGCCGCCTTCCGCCAGCGGCGTCAATCCCGCTGCGGAACTGGAAGCCAGCCGGAACGCAGGATCGTGGCGGAGCGCATCCGCGTCATCGTGGTCGCGCCACCCTTGCGCCGCCAGCAGCACGCCGGTGCGGATCAGCGAGGCCAGATCATGGGTGACATCCACCTGGCTGCGCCGATCCTTCAGCCTTGCGGTCATCCAGCCGATAATTCCGCTCCGCTCGAGGATCTCCCGCAGCAGCACCGCACCCGGATCTCCAGTCAGCCGGTCAGTCCTGCTTTCGACCCGAAGCGATCGGTTGAACCCGAACGTGAGCGGTTGTCGCGTTTCACCCATGCGTGCGTCCGATGCTGTCGTCGGTTTGTGTTCAACAGCTTGAATCTACAACGCTTTCAGGCGCACGCAACCATTCCCGCCCTTTTGGATGAATAAGGCGGG
>JBBSLM010000458.1:0-2033 GCA_038255245.1 Sphingomonadales bacterium | reverse complement strand
GGCGCTTCGACGGTCTCGCTGGCGGCGGGGGCGTGGTGGACCGGGAAATAGATGGAGAAGGTCGTCCCCTGCCCCAGCTTGGAATCGGCGAAGATGAAGCCGCCCGATTGCTTGACGATGCCGTAGACGGTGGAAAGGCCGAGGCCGGTGCCCTTGCCCACTTCCTTGGTGGTGAAGAAGGGTTCGAAAATCTTGGCGAGAATCGCCGGCGCGATACCGGTGCCGGTGTCGGTGACCTTGAGCGCGGTATAATCGGCGATCGGCATGACGTCGCGGCCCATGCGGCGGACCTCGTCCGGGGTGACGGCGACGGTCTCCATCTTCAGCGTGCCGACCTCCTCGCCCTTGGCCTGCATCGCATCGCGGGCGTTCACGGCGAGGTTGACGATGACTTGCTCCAGCTGACCGGGATCGGCACGGATCGCGCCGAGATTGCGGCCATGCTTCACCTCCAGTTTCACTCGCTCGCCGAGCAGGCGGTGGAGGAGATGGGTGACTTCGGAGACCGCGTCGGGGAGCTGCAGGACTTGGGGGCGCAAGGTCTGCTGGCGGGAGAAAGCGAGCAGTTGGCGGGTGAGGTTGGCGGCACGGTTCGAGTTCGAGCGGATCTGCTGGATGTCGTCATAATCCGGGTCGCCCGGCATGTGGCGCATCAGCATGAGATCGCAGGTGCCGAGCATCGCGGTCAGGATGTTGTTGAAATCGTGGGCGACGCCGCCGGCCAACTGCCCGACCGCCTGCATCTTGGTGGCCTGGGCGATCTCCTTCTTCAGCCGCGCTTCCTCGCTATTGTCCTTGAGGCTCAGGAGCACCGCGCCGCTGCCCAGGCCGCGGGCGCCGGCGACGGTGAGCGCGATCGGATCGTCGGGATTGGATTTGAGGCGCACGGCGAGATCGCCGGTCAGACCGCCGGGGCCGCGAGCAAAACGATGGACCAAATCGGAGACGGCGGCCTTGTCCTCGTCCACCACCAGATCGCCGGGCCATGACGCGGCCTGGTTGGGGCCGAGCCCGGCGGCGCGGCGGAAGGCGCGGTTGAGGAAAGTGAAGCGGCCGTCCACGTCGGCGAGCGCGAGACCGAGCGGGAGATGTTCGAGCAGGACGTGAATGCCCTCCTCGCCTTCCACGCCGGGCAAGCCGGTTTCGTCGAGCATGAAGAACAAAGCGAGCTCGTCCTCGCGCTCGCCCAGCGGCACGTGCAGGATGCGCAAGGGGACGGCGCCCCTGCCCTCGGCGGCGAAGGTGAATTGACCCTTGGGCGTGCCGGACAGGAAGCCGACCAGGTCCGCACCGATCACGTCCGCGCCATTTTCGCCCCCGGCGCGGCGGATGAAGACGGGGTTGGCGGCGCGGATAATGCCGTTCGTGTCGGCGAGCACGGCCATGATCCCGGCCGCGCCGAGCCGTTCGCCGGCGGCGTTGGCGATCAGCCGCTCGGCTTCGCGGCCGAGATCCTCCGCCGCGTCGGCCGGGCGGAAGCGCCAGAACAGCAGGTCGCCCGCGGCGGGGCGGGCTTCGGCGACGATCGCGTGATTGGCGAGAAGGAGATGGACCGAGGCGGCGCCGGACTTGCGGGCGACGGCTGCGAGCGAGCGCAGTTCGGCCGCGGCGGGCTCGTCGGGCGCCAGATCGGCGAGGCGGGCCGGCGCGCCGTAGCGGGCGGAGAAAGCGGTGTTCGCGGCGATGAGATCGAGGCTCGGGCCGGTCAGCAAAGCGGCATCGTCGCCCACCCAATCGAGCGCCGAGCGGGCGAGCGCGACGTCGAGGTCGGTTTGCTCGGCCGGTTCGGCTGCTTCGTGCGAGCGCCGCAGGAGAAGCAACAGGCCGCCAACGGCAAGCAGGCCGCCGCCGAAGGACGCGGCGAAGGCCCAGCTGCCGGCGGCCCAGAGCAGCAAGGCGGTGGAGGCGATGGCGGCGAGCGCGAACAAAGCAAGGGTGAGCGCATTGCCCGCGCCTTTTGGGCTCCCCAAGCTCCGGTCTGCTGCTGCGCTGGCCACGGTGAGACTGATGCCGATGCCGCGCGCGGGTGCAAG
>JBBSLM010000457.1:0-2037 GCA_038255245.1 Sphingomonadales bacterium | reverse complement strand
CGAACTCGCCAAGGATTGGCGCACCGACAAATATCTGCGCAATCTGGAGGCGATGATGATCGTCGCCGACAAGGACGTGACCCTGATCCTGACCGGCAATGGCGACGTGCTGGAGCCGGCCGCGGGCGTCGCGGCGATCGGTTCGGGCGGCAATTTCGCTTTGGCCGCCGCCACCGCCATCTTCGATTATGAGGCGGATGCCGAGACGGTCGCGAAAAAGGCGATGAAGATCGCGGCGGACATCTGCGTCTATACCAACGATCAGGTGACGGTGGAGGTGATCGAGGACGCTGCGGCTTGAGCGCCCGTCCGGACCCTCACCCCACCAGGCCTTTGCGGGCAAACCGCGGCTTGACCTTAAGTCTACATAGGTAGATGTGAATTGAATGGCTCGAAACCGGTCCTTGTCGAAACCTGCGCGCTTGCTGCTGGCTGAGCTGCTCGCGGCAGGGGACAGCTGGAGCCATGGCTACCAGCTCGCGTCGCTGACCGGGATCAAATCCGGCACACTTTACCCGCTTCTGATCCGCCTTGAGGCGCAGAATTACCTTGAGGCCGAATGGCAGCAGCCCGCTGCAGGCGGTCGGCCGCCGCGCCACGCGTACCGGTTGACGGCTGCGGGCCGGGGGCTTGCGCGGGCCGAAGCGCCGTCCCGCGACCCGGTCAAGCTGGTCGCGGGTGGGGCGCCCGCGTGATGCGAATGCTGCGGCAATTGGCGGCGGGGATGCTGAGAACGGCGGCACAGCTGCTTCCCGCGCACCTCTCCGCCTGGGCGCGCGCAATGGATCGCGAGCTTGCGGAAATTGAGCGCGATGAGGCCGCTTTGTCGTTCGCGGCGGGATGCTTGCGGGCTGTCCTTGTGCTGGCCCTGGTCGCGCGAGTGCAGGCAATCCGGGCGGGCGCGCGGAAGTTATTTTCCAAGCCGAATTCAGCACGAGGCAAAATCGACATGACCAGCTTTTCGCGTCACCCTCGCTCGATCGGCCTGATCTGCGGCATTGTCGCGGTCGGCCTTGGGGCCGCTTATTTGATGATGGCCGGGGCGCCGAACAGCTACATATTCGTGAACCTCGCTGCACTGGTGCTGGGCGCGACGGCGTGGCTTGCGCTCCGGCCCACGAAGGGCGCGCGACTGCTGGGTGCCGGGATCGTGACTTGCGTTGGCGCGCTCGCGCTGTTGCTCACCGCTCTGACCGGCGAGGCCATTCAGGGCGCTTCGCGCTGGATCGACGTCGGCCCATTGACCCTTCAAGTCAGCCTCATCCTCCTGCCGCCGATGCTCGTCATCTATGCGCGGCAGCCGGACCTGATCGGAACCCTCGGCATGATGGCGGCAGCCGGCGCGCTCGCGGTGCAGCCTGACCGGGCCATGGCCGGAGTGCTTCTTGCCGGTCTGCTCGCGATCGCGATGGCGGGGTCCCGGAAACTTCCGGCGGCAGCCGCGGCCGCGGCGGCCCTGGCGTTCGGCTGGACCCTGCTCACGCCCGATATCCTTTCCGCCGTGCCGTTCGTGGACCGCATTCTCTATTCGGCCTTCGATGTCGGCCTCTGGGCCGGGGCGGCGGTGGTCCTCGGAGCCCTTATCGTGCTCCTGCCCGGCGGCCTGGCGTTTGCGACGGGAAGCGGCGACCGGGCCCCTTTCCTCGCCTTTGCCGGATGCTGGGCCGCCGTGGTCGCCGCGGCTGCGCTCGGCAATTATCCGACGCCGCTGGTGGGCTATGGCGGGAGCGCCGTGCTCGGCTATTTGCTCAGCGTCGGATTGCTGCCGGGTCCTGCCCGCCGGGCGAGCCAAGGCGAAGCGCCCGAAGCGCTGGCCAAGGACACGGGCGACGACCTGTTCCTTGCGGAACTGCGCGACGCAAAACTCGCCTGAGGCGCGGGGGCATGATCGAGGAAGTGCTCGCCGGTTACAGCGCTGCCGCCCCAGACCTGATCGCGCGCTACGACGCGATCCCGATCCGCGAGATGTTCGCTCCGGTCGAAGACCTGCTGCCCTCCGCGCCCAGCCGGATCGCGGATATCGGCGCGGGCACCGGG
>JBBSLM010000456.1:0-2044 GCA_038255245.1 Sphingomonadales bacterium | reverse complement strand
CTCGGCGCGCAGGATATTTTCCATCTTCATCGCCTCGACCACCGCCAGCGGCTGCCCGGCCTCGACCGCATCGCCTTCGCTCACGTGCAAGGTGGTCAGCAGCCCTGGCATCGGCGCGATCAGATATTTGGACAGATCGGGCGGCACCTTCTCGATCATGTGCCGGGTCAATTCGGCGACATGGGCCGGATAGACCTGCACGAGGTGCGAAGCGCCCCGCGTGGTCAGCTTCCACGCGCCCGGCTTGCGCTCGATTCGTACGATCCGGTCATGGCCGTCGATCGTGCCGCGGAAGCGCAATTGCCCCGGCCGCCAGCGCCCGACCAGTTCCACCGGCGCGGGATCGTCGCCGACCCAGGCGAGCAGCCCGCTTTCGATCCGCGCGATGCGAATCTGATATTCCGCGCCGTCCAGCCGCACGACGTGCAGGCCCTCCGGTTCGACCGATCCGTTCAGCTGGTCGCTCACCGCGCTGGCCAGGCAGGCGCTTTCCTGCGCCGCCATCGCCGCGACGAGCGCGAGGTCGCGGCGCAAGGTCGCATCCGCCGGCGCTCCGCCGAATCCGTCCGGATATTCCTCGGCGATGAAGCCGGTGGTGATGTTGCCGGAGCGGAAGCGCGGATGCTGCATCAGCGCCGACAGGAAATCGACATTGTGGCCGATGCCGTCGATCACGAACTCGTCCAGCGCCGCCACCTGCGCATCGATCGCCTGTTCGCGCGTCGGCGCCCAGGTGATCAATTTGGCGATCATGGGATCGTAGAACATCGAGACTTCGCCGCCCTCGACGACACCGTCGTCGACGCGGGTGATCGCCTCACCCTTGTGCTCCGGCGAAGGCCGGAGCCCTGCGGATTGCCCGTCACTTTCCAAAGCTCCGGCCTTCGCCGGAGCACGAGCGGTAGCAACCGGCGCCCGATACCGAACCAGCCGCCCCGTGCTGGGCAGGAACCCGCGATAGGGGTCCTCCGCATAGACCCGGTTCTCGATCGACCAGCCGCTGAGCGTGACCTCATCCTGCGTCAGCGCCAGCTTCTCACCCGCCGCCACCCGGATCATCTGCTCGACCAGATCCAGCCCGGTAATCTCCTCGGTCACCGGATGCTCGACCTGCAGGCGGGTATTCATTTCGAGGAAGTAGAAGCTCTCGCCGGTCACATCCGCACCCGACACGATCAGCTCCACGGTGCCGGCCGAATAATAGCCCACCGCCCGAGCCAGCGCGACGGCCTGCTCGCCCATCTTGCGGCGCATCTGCGGCGTGACGAACGGGGAGGGGGCCTCCTCCACCACCTTCTGGTGCCGCCGCTGCACCGAACATTCGCGTTCGCCCAGGTAGAGGATATTGTCGTGCTGGTCACCCAGCACCTGGATTTCGATGTGGCGGGGCGAGAGGATGAACTTCTCGATGAACACCCGATCATCGCCGAACGACGCCAGCCCCTCGCGCTTGGTCGCCTCGAAGCCCTCGCGCACATCCTGCTCCGAGTAAGCCAGCCGCATCCCCTTGCCGCCGCCGCCGGCCGAGGCTTTCATCATCACCGGATAGCCGATGTCGGACGCGATCCGCACCGCCTCGTCCGTATCCGCAATCTCGCCGAGATAGCCTGGCACCACGTTCACGCCCGCGGCCTTGGCCAGTTTCTTGGATTCGATCTTGTCGCCCATCGCCGCGATCGCGTTCGGCGGCGGCCCGATGAAGACGATGCCCGCTCCGGCGCAGGCCCGCGCGAAACTCTCCCGCTCCGAAAGGAAGCCGTAACCTGGATGGATGGCCTCCGCGCCCGTCTCCTTCGCCGCGAGCAGGATCAGCTCCGCCTTCAGATAGCTCTCGGCCGCCGGCGCCGGCCCCAGCCGCACCGCCTCGTCGGCCATAAGCACATGCGGCGCCCGCGCGTCCGCATCCGAATAGACCGCGACCGTCGCGATCCCCATCCGCTTCGCCGTCCGGATCACCCGGCACGCAATCTCGCCGCGATTGGCGATCAGGATTTTTGAGAACATGCGGTCTAATTGCTTTCCGCGAGCAGCATCATCAGCTCTT
>JBBSLM010000455.1:0-2047 GCA_038255245.1 Sphingomonadales bacterium | reverse complement strand
GCTGCCGAGCATGACGACGTAGAGGATCAGGACGACGGTATCGATCTGGCCGAGATTCTGCAGCAGGCTGAACAGGAAGCCGCCGATCAATGCGCCCAGAATGCCGCCGGCGATGATCACCGCGCCCATCCGGTAATCGACCCCCTTGCGTCGCCGGTGGGCGAGCACGCCCGAGACGCTGGTGCCGGTGATCTGGGTGGTGGCGGAGGCGACCGCGACCGAAGGGGGGATGCCGTAGAAGATCAGGATCGGCGTCGTTAAAAAGCCGCCGCCGACGCCGACCATGCCGGTCAGCAGGCCGACGACGCCGCCGAGACCGACGATCATAAGCCAGTTCACGGAGAGGCCGGCAATGGGCAGATAAAGGTCCATTGCCTTATGCTGCTAGCCGCTAAATCGGGCAGGCGGAAGGCAGGCCGCGCCTAGAAACCCGCGGAAATGGTGAGTGTCGGCCCCGAGTCCGGTGCGGCATCGCCGGCGACGCGGAAGCGCCATTCCGCCGAGGCGCGAATGGTGGCGCGGCCGACGGGGAGGCGGAAGCTGGCGTGCGGGCCGACGTCGAGCCGCGCCGCCCCCGGCTGCGAGCCGCCCCAGGCGCCGCCGCCGACGTCGAGCGGGCCGATGCGGTTGGTGGCGGTGATCGCGCCATCGGCGAACAGGTCGCGCGCCTCGACCCCGACGATCCCGGCCTGGCCATAGCCTTCGACGCGGATGCGGCCGTTGGCGAGGCGCGCCTCGGCGCCGCCGTGCAGCATCAGCGCGAAATCGGAGCGGCCGTCGCGGCCGATCGCCTCGCGCCGCTCGGCGAGAAGGTTGATCGGGAGCCGGGCGATCGGGCGCCAGTCGATGCCGAGCGCCGCCTCCGCACCTCGCGGGTTCTGGAGCAGGGTGTAGAGGCGGGCGCTGAGGCTGATCGGGCGCTGGCTGTCATTGTTCAGCCGATAGGTCAGGCGCGCCCCGGCCTGGCTGCCGCCGAGCGTACCGCCGGGGGCGAGGGTGCCGCCATTGCCGTCGTCGCGGACGAAGGCCCAGGCAGAGCCCGCCCAGCGGGAGGCGGTGGGTGCTCGTGGTGACAAAGTGAATGTTGGCGGTGAGGCGGGGATCGGCGCGTGCTGGCGGGGCGAACCGGGCTGTGGGGCGGGCATCGGTCCTGCGAGCGGCGCGGCGGTGGGTGGGACGGGTAGAAAGGTGGGGCTGTGCGTCGCAGGGAACGAGAGCCAGGCGATGGTGGGGTGTCTCGGCGGGCCGGGATATTCTGGGCGGGCCATGAAGGCCGCGTCGCCAGAAGCGAAAGTCGCCGGGAGGATGACGGGCTCGGCAGTCGGACCGGTCGCTTGCACCGGTGGGACAGTGGCCGCCTCGACCGCCGGTTCGGCATCATCCGGCGCGCCCGGCAGCAAGGTGAATGCGCGGACTCCGGCCCAGCAGCCGACGACCAGCAGCAGGAAGCGCAACGGGGCCGGCGGCAGCTTCACTCGGCGGGGATCTGGTCGGGGAAGACGTGGCTGGTCTTGCCCCATTCAGCCGCGCCGGTGCGGCGGGCGCGGCTGTAGCGGGCCAGCGCCTCACGCGCGGCGACGATCGCGATGGCGTTGCTGACGATGACGCGCGGCACGGCGCGCAGTCCCTCGATGAGGCCATAACTGCGCGCGACGAAGGCGAAGCGCATCACGAGCCGCCACGCGAGCAGCCCGGCAGCGATCGTCATCAGCGTGCCGAGCAAAGGCGGGACGAGGAGGATTGGATGCCCGGCCAGATCCGCCGCGAGGCCAAGCAACGGCATGGCGAGCAAGGTGAAATAGGCAATGATCAGCAGCAAGGCGGCGAGCGGCGCCTGCCGGTCGCGCAGCCGCATCCAGCGTTCGGCCAGGCCGCCGCTCCAGCCGAGCCTATCCCAGCCGGACAGAGCGATGCCGGCGATCCAGCGCGACTTCTGCATGATCGCGGCGTGCCAGTCGGCCGGAAAATGTTCGCGCGTGGCGATGACGGCGCCATTGGGTCCCGCGGGCAGCCGAACGAAGGCGCCGCGTCGGCCGAGCGCGTGCAG
>JBBSLM010000454.1:0-2049 GCA_038255245.1 Sphingomonadales bacterium | reverse complement strand
GAGGAACGCCGCACCCGCGCCGGCAACAGCGCCTTCGGACCGAATCAATAGCCTGCCGCACCTGCCGGCTGGCGGGTCCGCTCACTCGATCAACATCAATTCCGCGAGGCCGGGATCCAGATCTCCGGCCAGCCGCCGCGCGGCGCGGCGGGCGAAACGCAAGGTTTCCGCCTTGCGCCGGGCGGCCGCAAGCTTTCGCAACGGCGCCTCGCGGATCACCGCCGCATCATAACGGTCGGCGACGATCAGGCCCGAGCAATATTGCCCCTTCTCGTCGCAATCGAGCAGGTCGAGCGCGAAGCCCGTCGGCACCGCCCAGAAGAAATAGTCGCAATAATCCAGATAGTCCGGCCACTTGCCGTCGCCGAGCAGATCGGCGCGCGAGACCTTGATCTCGACGATGGTGATCAGCCCCGCCGGATCGATCGCCATCAAGTCGGCGCGTCGTCCGTTCGGCAGCGGCGCCTCACAGATTGCGAACTGATCCTGCCGGAAGAACAACCGCCCGATGCCGCGCGCCACGTCCCGCGCGAGTAACGGCGCGTCGTCAAAGCAGGCGGGTGGATCAGCGCGGGCAGCCATGACCACGAACTAGAATGAACAGGGAACAAAGGAAAGGGGCCGACGCGACTGGCGCCGGCCCCCGGTCTACCGCGCGGGGGAGAAATCAGCGGTAGAAAATGTGATTGCCGATGCGGGCGATGCGCGGGCGGCCCCAGCGCGGATTGACGTAGGTGGCATGGAAGAAGAGTGAATCGTCACCGGTCGCATCGGCCAGATCGTTCATCGCGATGTGGGCGATCGCCGCGGCGCGCTGCCAGGCGGCCGATTCGCGCGGCGCCGTCGGGATCACGCCCCGGCGCACGAAGGAGAATTGGCTCGGCTGCTTCACCACGTCGCAGACTGTGCTGCGGAAGCGTCCCGAGCGGACGCGGTTCAGGATCACTTCGGCGACCGCCAGCTGGCCGTCGAGCGGTTCGCCGCGCGATTCGTAATAGACCGCGCTCGCCAGACAGTCGAACGCCTCGCCCGTGCTGGCGGCATTGCTGTGCGCGGCGACGAGTTCGGCGAGCGGACGGCGCGCCGCCGGGGCGGCGGACGGCGTCGCCAACCCGGTCACGCCGGTTGGCGCGGCCGGTGCCACAATCGTCTGATGATCGGGACGCGCGCGCGGCGTCGGCGATGCGACAGCAAGTTCGACAGCAGCCGGCAGTGCGGCAGGAGCGGCCGGATCGTTTTCAGCGGCGAAAGCGCTGGTCGCAGAGCAAAAGAAGGCGGCCGCCGCGAAGCCCGCGACGCGAAAGGATTTGAACATCAAGTAGAATTTCTTGAAACTTGCGGTTGCCCGTCTGGTCGCGTCCGCGCCGGTCCGGCGCCTGGCTTCTGTCTGGAACCCCCGTCTCGCGCGCCACCCTTACCCCTGGGCGGCTCCCGCTGCTGCTTCCCTGCACTCGGAGCTTCGGTATGACCCGCCCCGGTTAATCGTCAATCAAGTGCGCGGATTTCATCGGTGAAGCGTTCGGCGGACGGGACGTCCAGTTCCACGACCCAGCAATCCGGGTCATATTTGCGCCGCCGGGCGAGGAACCGATCCACCTCTTCGGCGTTGTCGGCCGCCGCGAGCGGCTGATCCCAGCGATAATTGCCATCGGGCTGCAGCAACCGTTCGAGCACCGACCGCTGCCGCCCCCGCTCGGCGAGCAGGATCAGCGCCGCGCCTGCGGATCCATCGCCCTTGGTCAGCACCGCGCCACTGCCGCCCACGCCTTCCGCCAGCCGGATCAGGACCGAGACGAAGACCGAGGTCGCGAGCCGCGCCGACATCAGTCGCTGCGATAGCCGGGCAGGCCCGACAGGGCGATGTGCGAGCGCATAAAGGTGCCGGTGCCGCGCGCCGCTTCCTCGCCATTGGCGTCCAGCAATCGCGCCTCGCCGATCAGCACGCGGCGGCGGCCGCTGATCCATCGTCCCTCGGCGATCGCCTCGCCGCTTTTCAGCGGCCGCGAGAAGACCAGGTTGAAGCCGGTGGTCAGCAGGAAGCGGTCGCTG
>JBBSLM010000453.1:0-2056 GCA_038255245.1 Sphingomonadales bacterium | reverse complement strand
GTGGAGCGGGTGCCCGAGGCGCAGAAGGCGAGCAGGGTGGCGCCGGCGCGGTCGGCCTCGGCCAGCAGCCGCGCGGTGTCGTCGACCGCGTCGCCGGTGAGCTGGCTGATCTGGATCGCGCGATAGTCGATCCCGGCCTCGCGCGCGGCGGTGTCGATCATGCCGCCTTCGGGCTGGCCGGCCACTTCGCCATCGGGGCGGTTGTTGACGATCATCGTCACGCCCGCGGCGGCGAGGGCGGGGATGTCCTCCGCCGCGAGCTGGCCGGAGACGAAGAGGCGCTCCTCAAGCTGCTTCACAACTGGCCTCGATCACTTCGAGGAAAGCCGCGCCATAGCGCTCGAGCTTGGCCGCGCCGACGCCAGACAATTCGGCCATCGCCGCCAGCGAACCCGGCCGCGCCGAGGCCATTTCGCGCAGGGTGGAATCGTGGAAGATGACGTAAGGCGGGATGCCGGCCTCGCTCGCGAGCGCGCGGCGCTTGGCGCGCAGCGCGGCGAACAGCGGATTGTCCGCTTCGTCGGCGGCGACGCGCTGCTTGCGGGTGCGGCGGCGCTCGGTCAGCACCACTTCCAGCGTCGCCTCGCCCTTCAGGATCGGCTTGGCGGCGGGGCCGAACGACAGCCCGCCATAATCGTCGGCGCGCAGCGCATCGCGGGCCAGCAGGGCGCGGCTGACCGGCTTCACCAGCGCCAGTTCTTCCTCGGTCGCGATGCCGAAGACGCTCAGCCGGTGATGGCCGAAACCCTGCACCTTTTCGGTCTCGCGGCCCGCCAGCACGTCGGTCAGATGGCCGATGCCGAACCGCATTTCGGTGCGGAAGGCGGCGGAGAGCAATTTGCGCGCGATCGTCGTCGCGTCCACCGCCTTGGGCGGGTTCAGGCAATTGTCGCAATTGCCGCATTGCTCCGGCGGCGCCTCGCCGAAATGGCGCAGCAGCAAGGCGCGGCGGCAGGAGGGCGTCTCGACCAAAGCGGCGAGCGCGTTCAGCCGCTCGCGTTCGCCCGCCTGCCGCACCTCCTCGACTTCCATGGTGATCCGGCGGCGGGCGCGGGAAAAATCCTCGGCGCCCCAAAACAGCCAGGCTTCGGCCGGATCGCCGTCACGGCCGGCGCGGCCGGTTTCCTGATAATAAGCCTCGATCGATTTGGGGATGCCGGCATGGGCGACGAAGCGCACGTCGGGCTTGTCGATGCCCATGCCGAAGGCGATGGTGGCGACCATCACCATGTTTTCGGAGGCGACGAAGGCCGCCTGATTGCGGGCGCGAATGCCGGGCTCCAGCCCGGCGTGGTAGGGCAGGACCGGGCGCCCGCTTGCGGCCAGGCCCACCGCCAGTTTGTCGGCCTGATCCCGGCTCTGCACGTAGACGATGCCCGGCCCCGGTTGCTCGGCCAGCAGGCTCGCCAATTGCTTCGGCACGCCGTCGCGCGGGCGGCAATGATAGCGGATGTTCGGCCGGTCGAAGCCGGCGACGATCAGGCCGTCCGCCGGGATGCCGAGCTGGACCAGGATATCGGTGCGGGTGCGATGATCGGCGGTCGCGGTCAGCGCCAGCCGCGGCACGTCCGGAAAGGCGTCGAGCATCGGCCGCAGCAGCCGGTAATCGGGGCGGAAATCATGGCCCCATTCGCTGACGCAATGCGCCTCGTCGATCGCGATCAGGGCCAGCGGCAAGCGCGCGATCAGGTCGCGGAAGCTCGCGGTCGTCGCCCGCTCCGGCGCGGCATAGAGCAGATCGAGCTCGCCCGCCCGCAGCCGCTCGATCGTCTCGGCGCGATTGTTGTCCGCCGAGGTCAGGGCAGCGGCGCGGATGCCGAACGCATCGGCGGCGCGGATCTGGTCGTGCATCAAGGCGATCAGCGGCGAGATGACGAGCGCCGTCCCTTCCCGCGCCAGCGCCGGCACCTGATAACAAAGCGACTTGCCCGCCCCGGTCGGCATGACGGCAAGGGTGTGCTGGCCCGCCATGGTGCGGGAAATCACCTGCTCCTGTACGCCACGGAAGGCGGAGAAGCCGAAGGTGGAATGGAGGATATCGAGGGGAGAAGTCACG
>JBBSLM010000452.1:0-2056 GCA_038255245.1 Sphingomonadales bacterium | reverse complement strand
CCGATCCGGGAAGCCGGTCGATCAGGAAGGCGGACGGGTCTGGCGGGCGATCGGCTCGAGCCCGGACAGGAGCGCGAAGGCGTTGGGCATGATCACCTCGCGCTCGCCGGTCATCGGCACGTAGATCGAGTCGCGGCTGAGGCCGGACAGATCGAGGCCCCCGGTGCGGAGCAAATTCACGACCAATTCGGCGCAATAGAGGCTGCTATCGTCGTCGGCGTCGAGTTCGTAATCGAATGCGATCCGCGCCTCGGCCAGCCGCGCGGCTTCCCGGTTCAGGCGGTCGGCGTCGAGCGGGCCGCGGGGACGGAGGATCGCGACTTCCTCGATGCCCGGATTGGTGGTGAAGGCGGCCAGATCGGCATAAGCCACGGTGCCGGCGCCATGGGGTGTCGCCTCGATCACAGCGAGGCGATCACCGCGGGCGACGACAAGCCCGACATGGCTGTAGAGGGCGTCGTTGCCGGCCGCGTTGCGGATCTGCCTGCCGACAAGGTCGTCGGCACTGGTCAGGATCACGTCGCCGGGACGCGGCTGCCAGCGGTCGGCGGAAATGGGTGCCAGCGGCGGGCGGATGCGATCCGCCGCGCCGCCGGCCACCACGGCCGCCCCAAGCAGTCCCGGCGCGAGCGCCAGCAGGATTGCCCGGGCGACCATAGGCTTATTCAGCCGGCGGCTTCGGCGCTTCCGCACCTTCCGGAGCCGGGGCTGCACCAGCCGCCGGCGGAGCCACCGTCGGCGCCGCGGGCGCGGCCGGATCCATGGTCGGCGCCATCGGAGCGGTCGGCATCGGCGCAGCCGGCGGGGTCATCGGCGCCATCGGGGCCGGGCCGGCCCCGCCACCGCCACCGCCGCTCTTCCCGGCAAGCAGGTCAATCCTCCAGCGGCCTTCCTCGCGGACCAGAGTGAGCGTTTCGCCGCCTTCCTTTGAGCCGTCGCTGAATACGCCTTCGATCCTCACGGTGGCGCGGTCGCCATTTTCGGTGGCTTCGAGCACATTGACAGAGCTCAGCGTCTTGTCCTTGTCCGGGCCGTTCTTCCTTTCCGCGGCCTGCAACGTGCAGCCCTGCTCAAGCTTCGGCGCGATCGACCTGCTTGACGCGCTGAGATAGTCGCCGAGCCCGGCGCAGTCGCCCGAAGCGATCTTGCGCATGAACTCCTCGGCAACGCCGGCCGGCGTGCTGGAGCTGCGTGAGCAGGCGGCCAGTGCCGCGACCATGGATATGGTGAGAACGAGACGCTTCATGGCTTCCCCCTTAAGTCGTGAATATCGACTGGCCGATTGTATCGTTTCGGCGGCGCATGCGCAAAGGGAGTCGGCGCGGGTCAGCTGTCGATCCGCGAGGTGGGCAGCAGCCAGGCGGTGCCGCGGCCGCGCAGCACGAAGACCAGCCCCTCGCCGGAGCGCAGCGCGTTGCGGATGCCGGAAACCAGCGGGCGCAGCTGCACTTCCAGACTGGCCGAATACATCAGCATCAGATCGCCATCCACCACCAGCTCGTTCGTGCCATCGAGTTCAACCTCCTCGATCTCGTCTACCGGCACCGGGCATTCCACCACGAACACGCCGGAGCCTTCCAGCTTGGGCTGCATCAGGCCGTTGCTCTGGCCGAGGCTGGAAATGATGCCGGAGAAATTCTTGTGGGTGTGCGTCTTCAGCGCGATGCTGCCTTCGCAGGCATAGAAGGCCTTGTCGTCGAGCAGCAGGGCGTCCTGCGGGCCATCCATGCGAGCGATGATGAAATGCTTGGTGGTCAATTCGGTCCAGACCACGCCATTGCCGCGAAAGATGGTCGAATAGGCCGATTCGCCGGTGCCCGCGGACTGGATCTTGCGGCGGAAAAAGCCGGCATTGGGATCGTTCTTCTGCACCTCGGCGGTCAGGTGCCCGAGTGAATATTGCAGCGCGCCCGGTTCCAGCGCCGCCGCGCCGCCGGTCAGCGTGATCTTGATCTGCCGCCCGACCAGCTTGCGCCGTTCAGTGATTCGGTCGTGGCGGCTGACGTCGTAAAGCTCGAACTTGGCGCCGTTGCCGGCTTGCTCGTCCACGAGCGTG
>JBBSLM010000451.1:0-2068 GCA_038255245.1 Sphingomonadales bacterium | reverse complement strand
TGCGCCGTTAAGATGGCGTGTAGCGGACCGCGGGGTTCATCATTTCTTGGGAGGGCGCTTGTAAGCGCCTCCCATGGCGACGCGCGTGCTTCTCACCGTCGATACGGAACTGGTCTGGCGGCACCACGCGGCCGGCCATGACTGGCGCGAAAATTTCCGGCGCTCATACGACGCGGCCGGGGTTGGCATTCCCTATCAATTGGCGATGTTGAAGCGGCACGACTTGAGGGCCTGCTTCTTCGTCGATCCGATGCCGGCGGCGGTGCACGGGCTCGATCCCGTCAAGCGCATGGTGGAGCCTATCCTGGCTGCCGGGCAGGAGGTTCAGCTGCATCTCCATCCTTTCTGGGCGCATCTGGAAAGGGCCGAGCAAAGCCGCTCCACAGACGAACTCACGGCCTACGGCTTCGAAGCCCAGCATGGGTTGATCGCGAAGGCGCGCGAACTGCTCGTGGCAGCGGGCGTGCCGGACCCGATCGCCTTCCGCTCCGGCAGCTATGCCGCCAATGCCGACACGGCGCGGGCGTTGGCCGAATTGGGCTTCCGCTACGACAGCAGCCACAACGGCTCGCACCACCCCGCGCCGAGCGCGCTGCCCTTGCCGCGGGAGACGATCGCGCCAGTCGAGATCGCGCCGGGTCTGATCGAACTGCCGGTCAGCCAGATCGGTGGAACGGACGGGCTGCGGCACCTGCAGATTTGCGCGGTCTCCTTTGCCGAGATGCGCTCGGCCTTGTCGGCCGCGCACAAGGCTGCGCAACCGGTGGTGACGATCGTGAGCCACAGTTTCGAACTGGCCACGCGCAATGGCCTGGCGGTCAACCGCGTCGTCCGACGGCGGTTCGACCGGCTCTGCGCTTTCCTCGCCGGCGCGCGGGAGACACTCCCGACCGCCACCTTCGCGACCTTACCGAGCTTTCCGTTAAACTGGCCCGCATTGCCGGTGCAGGGGAGCCAGCAACACCGTATCCGGCGCATGGCGGGCCAGGCCTGGGGCAATCTGCGCTACGAGCGCTTCGCCGCCCGCGCGGCCGAGCGGAGGCAGGCGCATGTCGGCTGACGCCATCGCCGCCCGCACGCCCTTATTGTTCCGGGTCGGCCCGCGCACCGTGGCGCGGGTCCATCGCAAGCTGGTGCGGGTCACGTCATCGCTGGAGCAGGCGATCATGGGCACGCCGCTGACGCTGGCCGGATTGCCGCCCCAGGCCGACGGCTTTTATCTGCGTGCGGTGCCGGAGGATCAGGCCGCCTCGCTCGGCGGCGCGAGCGGCATGCGCGCCTTCGTCCGGCAACGCTATCCGCGCCATTACGCGGACCTGGCGCTCGGCTATGATGCCTATCTCGCCAGCTTCTCGGCCAAGACCCGCTCGTCGCTGAAGCGCAAGGCGCGCAAGCTGGCCGAGCGGTGTGGCGGCGCGCTCGACGTGCGGGTCTATCGCACCCCCGCCGAGATGGCCGATTTTCATGCCGACGCGCGCGCCTTGTCGGCGCTGACCTATCAGGAGAAATTGCTCGACGCCGGCCTGCCCGAGGATCTGGCGGAGATGCAGGCGCTCGCGGCGCGCGACCAGGCCCGCGCCTTCCTGCTCTTCGTTGACGGCAGCCCCGTTGCCTATCTCTACGCGCCGGGCGAGGGCGCCACTCTGCGCTACGAGCATCTCGGCTACCACCCTGCCTTTGGTGAATGGTCCGTGGGCAGCGTGCTGCAGCTGGAGGCGATGCGGCTGCTGATGGAAGAAGGCCGGTTTCGCTGGTTCGACTTCACGGAAGGGGACGGCCAGCACAAGCGCACCTTCGCCACGGGCTCGATCCCCAGCGTCGATCTGCTGCTGCTGCGGCCGACCCTCTCGAACGTTGCCGCCGCTTCGGCGCTCGCCGGCTTCGACCGCTTTGTTTCCTTCGCCAAGCGGATCGTGCGCCGATAGGGTAAGGCGATGCGCCTCAGCAGCGACGCCATCCTCCTTTCGGTCCGCGCGCATGGCGAGCATGACGCGATCGTCCGCGCACTGACGCCGGACGACGGGGTGCGGCCGGGCTATGTGCGCGGCGGCCGTTCGCGGCGGCTGCG
>JBBSLM010000450.1:0-2078 GCA_038255245.1 Sphingomonadales bacterium | reverse complement strand
GCCGGTCGACACGGCGGCCCTGCATCCGGCGCTGCAAGCGTTGTTCGCACCGCAGGTGCAGCCCTATCTGATGGACCTGCTCTCGCATGATCCGGCTGCCTTGCTGCGCGGCTATGAGCGGCCGATCCTGATCCTGCACGGCGAGCGCGATATTCAGGTTGCCGAGGCGGATGCGCGCGCGCTCGCGGCGGCGAACCCCGCGGCGCAACTGGTGATCCTGCCGGGGGTCAATCATGTGCTGAAACAGGTCCCCGGCGACGACCGGGCGGCGAATCTCGCCACTTATTCAAATCCCGCTTTGCCGCTCGCGGACGGGGTGGCCGACGCGATTGCCGGCTTTGTGCGGCGATGAACAATGTGTTCGAGGCGCTGGCGCATCCGACGCGGCGTCAGATCCTGGAGCTGCTCAAGGCGGGCTCCAAATCGGCCGGCGAGCTGGCCGACGCTTTCAACGTGTCGAAGCCGACCATGTCCGGCCACTTCTCAAAGCTGAAGGAAGCGGGGCTGATCCAGGCCGACCAGCAGGGGACGACGATCTTCTATTCGATCAACATGAGCGTGCTCGAGGAAGTGCTGATGGGCTTCATGGGCAATTTCGGCACGCAGGCGGTGGGAAAGGGGGAGAGGGCATGACGAGGCTTACGATGGGATATGCGGCGCTGCTGGCCACGCTGACCTTGGCCGCGGCGAGCTTGGTCGCGGGGTCGATGTTGCCCGTCGAGATGCAACTGCCGGTCCATTGGGGCCTGAGCGGCGAGGCCGACAGATTCGCAGGCAAGTGGGTGGCACTGCTGGCGCCGCCGGCGATGGTCGGCGCGGTTTCCCTCTTGTTCCATTTCCTGCCCTCGATCGAACCGCGCAAGGAAGGGCTCGCCCGCAGTCAGGGTCTGTATCTGTGGGGCTGGCTTGCGCTGCTGATTATGGGCGCGGCGATCGAACTGGCGGTGCTGTCGGCGGCCTTCGACTGGGGCGTTCCCGTGCCGCAGCTGATGGCCGGCGCGATCGGGATCATGCTGGCATTGATCGGCAACCAGCTCGGCAAATCGCGCAGCATGTATCTGATCGGAGTGCGGACGCCCTGGACTTTGGCCAGCGAGGAGGTGTGGATCAAGACCCACCGGCTGTGCGGGAAATTGATGGTTTTGGGCGGGCTCACGCTGGTGATCGCGGCCCTGCTGCCGCTACCGCCGGGCATGCTAGTGTGGATCACGCTTGCGGTGATCGTAATCGCCGCCGGGGTGCCGATCGTCTACTCGTTCGTGGCCTGGCGGCGCGAGAGCGCCCGGCGGGATCAGGCGAGCGGGTAGGATTCGATCTGCGTGTAGACGGCTCCGGCCGGCGTCAGCTGGCTTTCGAACAGGCCGAATGCATCGACGCGGAAAGCCTGGCTCTCCACTCCGCCCGAGCGGGCGAGGAAATCGTGCACGGGCCCGGCGCTGCGGTTCAGCCGGGCGAGGGTGATGTGCGGATGAAAGGCGCGCTGGTCGGGCGGGATGCCGACCCGCAGGATGGCCTGATCGACCTTCTTGTGCAGCGCCTGCACCGGCTCCGGCGGGGTGACGCCGGCCCAGATGGTGTGCGGCACGCCCCCTTTGTCGAACAGGCCGAGGCCACTGACCGCGAGTTCGAAGGGTGGCTGCCGGATGCTGCCGAGGACGGCATGAATGTCCTTCGCCACGTGGCGGTCTACCTCGCCGATGAAACGCAAGGTTAGGTGGAGTTGGTCGTCATCCTGCCAGCGCGCGCCGGAAATGCCGCCCATCAAATCGGCGAGGAAGTCGCGAATCTCGGGAGGCGGGCGGAGCGCGACGAACAACCGGTGCATGCGCTGCCTCTAGGCGGAAATCGCCGTGCGATCACCCGGTTAGAGGGTTAATCCGGAACGCGGCGCTTCCTTGCCGTAGCGGAAGGTCCCGGTTTTGCTTGAAGTTGGCCCTCGTCTCAACGATATTGGGGTCTGGACGGCATCCGGCCGCCCAAAGGAGTTTGAAAAATGTCTGATCGGTACGACACGCGTTACGACCAGCCGCAGCGTCTGTATCCGGACGCCGCCGGCCGCGACGTTGCCGGCCGCGATG
>JBBSLM010000449.1:0-2078 GCA_038255245.1 Sphingomonadales bacterium | reverse complement strand
GTGGACCAGGTTGCGCCGAGCCCACGGCCGATGGATCGGAGCCAGCGCCCGGATGACGACCGCCGCCTGGTCGACGTCCTCGAAGTCCCTGGCCACGTCGAGCCGCTTCAGCGACCACGAGCCCGGGTCGACGTCCTCGGCCTCGACCAGCCGAGCAGCTGCGGCCGCCACCCGGTCGGCCGCCCCCCGCAGCGCTCTCACCGGGGCCAGCCCGTAGCCGCCGGCATCGGCCACCCGTGACGGGTTGAACTCGACCTTGCCCCACCACTGGCAGCCCTGATGCTCCGGCACCTGCCGCACCCCGACGAACGCCTGCACCTGGTCGTCGCCCTCGCCCACCTCGACCGTTCCCGAGAGCGTCAGCGCCGCCCCCGGAGTCCCTGGATCGGTCTCCACCCTCTTGGCCCAAGCCGACGGATCTGGCTCGAACGAGCGGAGCGGGAACGAGAGCGCCACCTTGTCGATGCCAGCAAGACCACCCCCCGGCCCTTCACTTAGTGAAGAGGTTCCCCTTCTGTTAGAGGGGGAACCTGACGATCCGCCCTCGTTGGCCGTACGCTGCTGACCACCCACCACCCACCCCCCCGTCGTTGTCTGTCTCGCCTCTTGTCTGTCGTGATTCGAGAGGGTACAGCACCACGACGGGTGGGTGGTGGACCCTCGCCCTCATCGGGCAAAGAGCGCTGGGAGAGACGGCGAAAGTCGATGCCTCGGCCGCTTCGTTCCCCCTCCTGGTCGCCTCACTCCCGAGCCGAGTGCAGGTCAACCCAGCTAGGCCGTAGCCGTCTGGCCAGTCCCTCGGCCCTCGCACCATCGCTGCCGCCCCAGCACCCGAGCCCGCACCGCCGGCTGACCGCCTGGCGGCGCTCCCCGGCGGCGCCTGGCGGGAGAAGGGCTCAGCCTCCCGTGATGAAGCACCGCTGACACTGCGGCCCGCACTCGGGGCAATCAACCACCGCCGCCTCCCCGCACCGACACTGCCCCACGACCGTCCGCCCGTCGCCGGACACGACCCAGCCCCCGTACGCCTCGACCACCGGGGCCACCCGCCCTGTCTGCCTCGGGATTGACCTCCGGCCCGCCCGCTTGTGCTGCTGCCGCTTGCTCTTGCTCATGCGAACGCCTCGGGCAGCGGAGCCCCGCCCACCTCAAGCTGCGCCGCCGGCCCCCGACTCGGCACCAGATGGCGCACCTCCGCCCACAGGTCGGCCACCTCGACGCCCGGAAAGCACTTCACGAACGACGCCCTCTCCCGGTAGGACGTCTTGCTGCTCTGGTTCCACCAGACCGAGTACTCCTCGATCGAGAACGGCCGGCCCACGTCCTCCCAGACCGCCCCCCAGCACGCCAGGTAGGCCAGCCCCCTACGAGCCTCCAGGAAGCCCCCCCGCCGATAGGCGACCTCAGCCAGCGTTGGGCGCCTCACGGCCTTAGGCGACACGCTGGACCTCTCTCCCGCTGTCCCAGTCGAGGCGCCGGACGACTGCGCCCGTCGTCACCAGGTCGGTCGGAGCTGCAATGCCCAGGTCCCGCTGCGTCTTGCGGTACTTGGCCAGCGTGGCCGAGCTTCCTGGCTCCCAGCCCTGACCCGCTGCCTGCATCACCAGCCAGCCCAGGAACCCGGCCTGCTCCCTCGGCGTGAGCCCGCTTGCCCGGACCCTCTCCACTAGCCGGTTCAGGTCGCCGGCAACTTCTGCGCCCATGTGGCTCCACTCCCATCGGTCCCTGGCCAGCCGGTCGGCTGCACCCTCGCTCACATCGTTGAGCCGCTTCATCTGGCCATAGGCCGCAAGCCAACCCGTCTTGCACTCGGCCTCCCAGCGCACCGAGCCCAGCGGAGCGGCCCCGTGAGTCTCAGCGTGCTTGTCGTAGAGCCGCACCACGCCGGCCCCACTGCCCACCATCAGCGTCTGCGCCCCGTTCTTCGTCGGATCAGCGTGGACCAGGTTGCGCCGAGCCCACGGCCGATGGATCGGAGCCAGCGCCCGGATGACGACCGCCGCCTGGTCGACGTCCTCGAAGTCCCTGGCCACGTCGAGCCGCTTCAGCGACCACGAGCCCGGGTCGACGTCCTCGGC
>JBBSLM010000448.1:0-2080 GCA_038255245.1 Sphingomonadales bacterium | reverse complement strand
CTCCAGCGGTACCGAAGCCATTGAGACATCTCCCGGCGGCCGACACGGCGCCATCGGCGGTCATTACCGCCCTGACCGTAAAAGGGAGGTAAAGCCCGCGCCGATTGCGCTCAGGGCCGGCTAGCGGTTTTCCGGCTCCAGGCAGGTCGCCCCGGCCGGCGTGCCGGCGCTGATCCGCGAAAGCAAGGCGCGCGCCGCGGCCTCGTTCGTCCCGCCCGGGAAGCGCACCGTCACCGACTTGACCACCTCGCTGCCCCGCACCGCGAGCGCGTAGCCGCCATTACCATGCGACCGGAAGGTCGTCGCCCCCGCCCGGAAGGGGCGAGAGCGACCGGTCAAGCGCGTCGTCGGGCCATTTTCGCTGATCACCACTTCGCCGCCCGCCGTCGCGACCCGATAGGTGCCGAAGACGTCATTGATGAAGATTTCGCCCGGCCAGTCGGCGCGAATCGTCTCGCTCCGGCTGAGCTCCAATCGGAACTGGCGCCCGCAAAACGTCCCCGGCCCACTCGCCTGCGGCGGCGTCCAGCCCGGCGGCGGCGGGATCAAGGCGGCGATCGTCAGCAGCAGCATGGCCTATTTCCCCCCGTAAACCGATGTGACATCATATCAGGATGCGAGCTTGCGGAACGCTGAACGCCGGAGGAGGCGCAATCAGCGAAACGGATCAACGATCGTCAGCGTGCCGTCGATGACCAGCCCGTGCTGCATATCCTCGCTGTAAATCGTCCGCGCCCCGCCCTCGAGCGCCACGGCGAGCATCAGCGCATCGTAGAAGGACACCTGGTAACGTTCCGCTAGCCGAAGAGCTTCGGCATTGCTGACGGGTTCGATGGGCAAGACTTCGGGAATCGCGTGTCTGATTCGTGAGATGCCCCAGGCGGCGTCGGCCCAGCTGCGCTGTCGCTTGCGGACTGTAACGTTGGCGAATTCATTGAGAAGCTGGACACTGATGAAATTCGCTTCGGCAAGGACGTCACGCGCGACCTGAGCCTTGGCGCTCAGATCGTCGAAGGCGTAGATCGCCACGTTCGTGTCGAATGTCGTCCGTTCTGCCGAGCCGCTCAACGCGCGTTCGCTTCCTCACGGTCGAACTTCCAGTCGGGGGGCAATGTCCACTTCGCCCCCGCTATGTCAGCCAAGGCCTGTTCACGCAGCCGCTGGCGTTCCTTATCGCGTTCGCCCTCAAGTGCCTTCTCCAGGATCGCGAGATCGATCTCGGACCCCTCTCTCAGGCCATAACGCTCGACCAACTCTCGAGGAATTCGAACCGCCAAGCTATTGCCCCACCGCCCGACTTGCATTTTCATGGCGTGATCCCTCGGATATCTAAGTGGATATACGATAGTCCGTGACTTCACGCAAGCGATGGAAAGAGTCAGCCCACCCTTGCCATCACATCCCCGAACAATTCCTCGTCGCTCGGCAGCACCTTCGGCACCGCCAGCGGCTTGGATACCCAGGTCTCGTTGATCAAATCGCGCCAGTTGATGTTGTTGCTGGTGCCGGTGCCGCCCCACGAGCCGCAGCCCAGCGAGAAAGTCTGGCGCATGCCGTTCCAGAGGTTGCCGCTGTTGGACGCGGACTGCGGCTGGTTGACCATCACGCGCGAGGTCTTGGTCGCCTCGGCCAGCTTCATGATATTCTCGGCCGAGCGCGAATAGATGCCGCAGCTGTGGCCCTGGCCTTGATAGGCCTGGATGCGATTGGTCAGCTCGATCGCCTCGTCGATATCCTTCACCCGGTAGAGCGCCATGGTGACGGTCAACTTCTCGCCGGAGAAAGGATGATCAGGCCCGGCACCGGTCTCGGGCACGATGAAGAAAGCGGTGCCTTCGGGAATGTCGAACCCGGCCATCGCGGCGATGTTCGCGGCCGGCTGGGCGACGATTTTCGCGTTCAGCGTGCCGTCCACCCACAACACTTCCTGCAGCTTCGCCTTCTGATCCTCATTCAGGATGAAGCCGCCCTTCGCCTGCAGCTTGGCGAGCATCTCGTCGTAAATCGCGTCGACCAGCAGCACGGCATTGTCCGACGAGCAGGACGCGGCCTCGTCCAGCGTCTTGGAAATGCGGATCTT
>JBBSLM010000447.1:0-2098 GCA_038255245.1 Sphingomonadales bacterium | reverse complement strand
CTGTTGAACCGCGTCAGGCCTCCCGCGGATATTTCCGGTCCATATGGTCGAGGCTGCTGACCACCATTTCCTCGAGCACGCCCTCGTCCACGTCGCTCAATTTCTTGATGTAGAGACAGGATTTGCCAAGCCGGTGCTTGCCGAGGCGGGCAAGCTGCACGTCCTTGCCTTTATATTCGGGCACCAGATACAGCACCGTCTCCTTGCCCCGCGGCGCAAAGCCGCTGCGCGGCCACAGGTCGATCCGCTTGCCGCATTGATTGGGATAGGAGCCGAAGCCGATGATGCTGGGGCCCCACATCACCGCCGGCTCGCCGCTCACCCGTTCCATCATCGCCAGCACCTTGTGCGCATCCTCCCGGCGCTGCGCGTCGGGCAATTCGGCGATGAAATCGCGCGGATCGACGGCGGTGGGCTTGGTCTTCGGCTCGGCCATGAAATGCTCCTCAGGCGGCGGCGGCGCGGGTCAGTTCGGTGATCGCCGCATGTGCGGAAAGGGCCGCGCCTTCCTGCCAGAATTGCACGTAGGAGAGATGCTCGCCGGCAAAGAAAATCGGCCCTTCCGGACGCAGCATCTCCGCATAAGCCGCGGGCCGCGCCCCGGCCCCGCCCGGCCCGCCGCCGAAATTGGGTCCGACCGGGCCAACCCCTTCCGACCAGGGGGTCAGCTGCCAGGCCACCGTCACCGGCCGCGTCAGTTCCCGCGCCTTGCCCGGATGCAGCGCCTCGACCGATTCCCGGCAGACGCGGAAACGGTCCTCATGGCTCATCGCGGTGAACTCCTCCGCATGGGTCGGCCCGGTCCAGCCCGAGGCATAAGCGGCGACCAGCACGCCCTTGTCGCCATGCCAGCCGGTGGAGGGGTAGAAGAGGTTCTCGTTCGCCCGGTCGGTCCAGGCCAGGCCGCCGTAAATCCCTTCTTCTTCCCAGAAACGGCGTGATTCGAAGCCGACCTTGCTGCTTTGCAGATAGGGATTGCCCCGGATCGCGGCCTGCTTGGCGGGCGAGAAATCGGCCGGGATCCGCTCCAGCAGATTGACCGGCAGGGTGCAGATGCACCAGTCGGCGTCGAGCATTCGGTCGCCCGGCCCATGGTGGATGCGCACGCCATGCTCGCCCCGGCGGCGGATCGCGCTGACCGGCGTGTTGAGCCGCACCGACGAACGCACTTCGCGGTGCAGTGCCTGCGCGATCCTGTCCATGCCACCGACCGGCTGGAACATCGGCGCCTGCTGGTCGAAGAAATCCTCGAAGACCAGCGGCAGGCCGATGGCCGGCCCGGCCGCGAAAATATCCTGCAAGCTGAGCGCCCGGAGCGGCCGACCGGTTTCGGCATAGCCACCGGGCAGCGGATCGAAGCCGGAGCGCCCATCGGGGGTGTAATCGCCGCGTTCGTTCAGCCCGCCATAAAAAGCGAGGAATTGCCGCATCCCTTCGCGCTCGCCGGCGGGGAGTTGCTGGTCGAGCGCGTGGCCGTCGATCGCCTTGGCGAGCAATTCGCTGAAGCGCCCGCGCAGGTCCAGAGTCAGTTGGCGGTTGGTGTAGATCCGGCCGCCAAATTCCCATCGCGCGGCGCGGTTGTGATTGACCATCACCTCGATCGGCACGCCGAGCGCGCGGGCATAGCCCAGGATGACATGGTGGCTGGACGGGATACGGGCAGCGCCGGCGTTCAGATACAGCCCGTCCGAAAATTGGCAGAGCTGATCCGGCCGGCCGTTCTGCACCACCCGGTCACCGCCCCGCACCGTCCAGACCCGCCCGCCGATCCGGTCGCGCGCCTCCAGCACAATGACGTCCCAGCCGGCGCGCTTGAGCTCATAAGCCGAAACCAGCCCGGAAATCCCCGCCCCGAGGATGACGACTTTTTTGCCCCGGCCCGATCCGGCGGGAAGCCGGAAGGGCGTTGCGGCGGCGGGCGGCGCGTTCAGCAGCCCCATCGCCTCCATGCCGAGATAGACCGCGCTCGCCCCGCCAATCGCGCCGAGCCTCTCGAGAAAGGCCCGCCGGGTGAGGCTCACGTGCCAGGCTCCAGCTCGGCCGCAGTCACCTCGATTTCGACCAGCCAGCCCGGATCGACCAGCCCCGCCACTTCCAT
>JBBSLM010000446.1:0-2102 GCA_038255245.1 Sphingomonadales bacterium | reverse complement strand
GCCGTCGCGCAAATAGATGATGGAGAAGCTGCGACTGGCCGGATCGCCGCGGGTGATCGCCAGATCGTGACCCTGGGAGAGGCCGACGGTCTGAAGCTTCAGATCGTACTGGTTCGACCAGAACCAGGGGAGCGCGTCATACTCCGCCGCGACGCCGCAGATGATCTTGGCAGCGGCGTTGGCCTGGTCGTTGGCGTTCTGCACGGACTCCAGCCGCCGCCATTCTCCGCGAGCGAACCCATTCCGGTGCTCGGCGCAGTCGCCGATCGCGTAGACATCGGGGAGGCTGGTGCGGCACTGGCCGTCGACGCGGACGCCGTTGCCAGTCTCCGCACCCGCATCGGCGAGCGGCTGGATCGCCGGAGCGATACCAATGCCGACGATGACGATCTGCGCGGGAACGATGCTGCCGTCGGCCAGCCGCACGCCGGTGGCGCGGCCGTCTTCAGCGATAATGCAATCGACCGACGTGCCGAGGCGCAGATCGACGCCCCGGGCGCGATGCTCGGCCGCGAAGAAGCGCGAGAGGTCTTGGCCCGCGACCCGCGCCAGCACCCGGTCGAGCGCTTCGATCAGGACGACCTGCTTGCCGAGCTTGCGCAGCGAGGCGGCGGCCTCGAGGCCGATATAGCCGCCGCCGATCACCACCGCCTGGCGCACGTCCGGCAGTTCGGCGATCATTGCGTCGACATCGGCGCGATTGCGGATGGTGTGGACGCCGCGCGCCGCTTCGCCGGCGCAGCTCAGCCGGCGCGGACTGCCGCCCGCGGCCCAGATCAAGCTGCCGTAGCCGATGGTGCGGCCGTCCTGCGTCACGACCGAATGCGCCACCGGATCGACGGCCACTACCCGGGTGGCAGAGAGCAGAGTGATCGCCTTGCCGGCCCAGACCTGCGGCGGGCGGAGCAGCATCCGCGCCCATTCCTTCTCGCCGGTCAGATAGTCTTTCGACAGCGGCGGGCGCTCATAGGGCAGCTCCGGCTCGTCGCCGGCGATGGCGATCGTGCCGGCAAAGCCATGCTGGCGCAGCGCCAGCGCCGCCTGCGCGCCGCCATGGCCGCCGCCGGCGATCAGCACATCATATCGATCCGTCATGCTTCGCCTCTAGGAAGCGCCGCGCCGCGCGGCTAGGCGCGACGGCGAGGAGAATTGCCATGAAGACCCGCGCCGCCGTCGCCTTCGAAGCCAAAAGGCCGCTGGAGATCGTCGAGCTTGATCTTGAGGGGCCCAAGGCCGGCGAAGTGCTGGTCGAGATCATGGCGACCGGCATCTGCCACACGGACGCCTACACGCTCGACGGGTTTGACTCCGAAGGGCTGTTCCCGAGCGTGCTGGGGCATGAGGGGGCCGGCGTGGTGCGGGAGGTCGGCGCGGACGTGACCAGCGTGAAGCCGGGCGATCACGTCATCCCGCTCTACACGCCGGAATGCCGCCAGTGTAAATCGTGCCTGTCCGGCAAGACGAACCTGTGCACCGCGATCCGCGCGACGCAGGGCAAGGGGCTGATGCCCGACGGCAGCTCGCGCTTCAGCCATAAGGGCCAGACCATCTTCCACTACATGGGCTGCTCGACCTTCTCGAATTTCACCGTGGTGCCCGAAATCGCGGTCGCGAAGATCCGCGAGGACGCGCCGTTCCAGACCAGCTGTTACATTGGCTGCGGCGTCACCACCGGGGTCGGCGCGGTGGTGAACACGGCCAAGGTGCAGGTCGGCGACAATATCGTGGTGTTCGGTCTCGGGGGCATCGGCCTGAACGTGCTGCAGGGCGCGAAGCTGGCCGGGGCGAACCGGATCATCGGCGTCGACATCAATCCGGACCGCGAGGCATGGGGCCGCAGGTTCGGCATGACCGATTTCGTCGACGGCCGGGGCAAATCGCGCGAAGAGACGATCGCGGCCCTGCTCGAGCTGACCGATGGGGGCGCGGACTATACCTTCGACTGCACCGGCAATACCGAAGTGATGCGCACCGCGCTCGAGGCCTGTCACCGCGGCTGGGGCACCTCGATCATCATCGGCGTGGCCGAAGCCGGCAAGGAGATATCGACGCGGCCGTTCCAGCTGGTCACCGGGCGAAACTGGCGCGGCACGGCGTTCGGC
>JBBSLM010000445.1:0-2111 GCA_038255245.1 Sphingomonadales bacterium | reverse complement strand
GACGTCACCGGCCAAACCACGACCGACGGCGAAAACGGCCTGCTCGGCTTCGCGACCGCGCCCAATTACGCGACCAGCGGCATCTTCTACATCTTCCTGACCAACCTGGCCGGCGACATCGAGGTGCGCCGCTATTCGACCTTCGCAGGGCAGCTCGACCTCGGCAATCCCGCGACCGCCGACCTGATCCTGACCATCCCGCATCCGGGCCAGAACAATCACAATGGCGGCTGGCTGGGCTTCGGCAATGACGGCTTTCTCTATGTCGCCACGGGCGACGGCGGCGGCGCGGGCGATCCGGCGAACAATGCGCAGAACACCAATGTCCTGCTGGGCAAGATTTTGCGCATCGACGTCGCGACCGATGCCTTCCCGGCCGACGCAAATCGCGATTATGCGATCCCGGCCGGCAATCCGTTCGCGACGACCGGCGGCGCCCCGGAAGTGTGGGCCTATGGCCTGCGCAATCCCTATCGCAACAGCTTCGACCCGGTGACCGGCAATCTTTGGATCGGTGACGTCGGCCAGGGTGCGCGCGAGGAAATCGACCTGATGTTGCCGACCCCCGGGGGTTCCAACTTCGGCTGGCGCTTCCTTGAGGGCACGGCCGCGTTCAACGGCACGCCGCCGGCAGGCGTCGTCGCGCCGGTCGCGGAATATTCCCACGGCACGGGTGAGCGCGAGGGCAACAGTGTGACCGGCGGCTACGTCTATCGCGGGCCGGTCGAATCGCTGAACGGCCAATATTTCTTCGGCGACTATGTGAACGCCAATATCTTCTCGTTCCGCATCGGTCAGGTGACCCTCGGCGTGACCTTGGCCAGCGCCAACTTCACGCTGCGCAAGACCGCCTTTGCGCCGACCGCGGGGACCATCAACAACATTTCCAGCTTCGGCGTGGATCAGGCGAACAATCTCTACATCGTCGATTTCGACGGCGAGATTTTCCGGGTTGATCCGAATTAAGGCTGACGGGAGCGCTCAGGCGAAGCCCGGGCGCTCCAGATACCAGGCGATGGTCGCGGCGAGGCCGTCGGCGAAGCGCGTCTGCGCATCGTAGCCGAGTTCACGGCGCGCCTTGCCGTGGTCGATCGCGTAGCGGCGATCATGACCGAGCCGGTCCGTGACGAAGCTCTTCAGGCTGGCCGAAGGCTCGCCGCGCGCTGCCGGGGCGTTCGGGAAGCGGGCCGCGAGCGTTGGATCGCCCACGAAGGCCTGGTCCACCGCGGCGCACAGCGTGTCGATCAAGGCGAGATTGGGCAATTCATCGCCACCGCCGATATTGTAGGTTTCGCCCGGGCGCCCGTTCGCCAGCGCCAGTTCGATCCCGCGGCAATGATCGTCAACGAAGAGCCAGTCCCGCACGTTCATGCCGTCGCCGTAAATGGGCAGTGGTGTGCCGGTCAGGCAATTGCCGATGAAAAGCGGGATCAGCTTTTCCGGATATTGATACGGCCCATAATTGTTCGAGCAATTGGTGACGGTGGTCTCCAGCCCGAAGGTCTGGTGATAGGCGCGAACGAGGTGGTCGGACGCGGCCTTTGACGCGGCGTAGGGCGAATTCGGCGCGTACGGGGTGGTCTCGCTGAAGGCGGGGTCCTGCGGGCCGAGGCTGCCATAAACCTCGTCGGTCGAAATGTGGTGGAAGCGATGCGGCTGCCCCGAGCCGCGATCGAGCCAGACAGTACGGGCGGCCTTCAACAGACTGTGCGTGCCGTTGACGTTGGCGGTGATGAAGGCGTCCGGGCCGGAAATCGAGCGATCGACGTGGCTCTCGGCGGCGAAATGCACGATCGTGTCGATGCCGCGCTCGGCGAGCAACGTTTCGACCAGGGCGGTTTCGTTGATGTCGCCGTGGACGAAATCGTGCGCCACGCCGTCCAGATTGGCGCGATTGCCAGCGTAGGTGAGCGCGTCGAGCACCGTGAGCACGTCGCCCGGATGCCGGGCGGCCCAATAATGGACGAAGTTGGTGCCGATGAAACCGGCGCCGCCGGTGATGAGCATATTAGCCATTGCGGGCAATCTCATTGAGGCAGAGGCGAAGATTGACGCGCCAGTGCGGCGGGGGGCGGTCGAGCAGCGCCCAGGTCGCGCTCTTGTCGAGGATG
>JBBSLM010000444.1:0-2113 GCA_038255245.1 Sphingomonadales bacterium | reverse complement strand
TTGCGGCCGAAGCGGGCATGGCTGTGCTGCGTCGTGGCGGCAGCGCTACCGACGCGGCGATCGCGGTGCAGGCGATGCTCGGCCTGGTCGAGCCGCAAAGCTCCGGCCTGGGCGGCGGCGCCTTCCTGACCCACTATGACGTGCGCAGCCGCCAGGTGACCGTCTATGACGGCCGCGAAACCGCGCCCGCCGCCGCCACGCCGGAGATGTTCCTGAAGGCGGACGGAACGCCGTTGCCCTTCGGCGAGGCGGTGCTGAGCGGCCGCGCCACCGGCGTTCCCGGCGCGGTGCGAATGCTGGCTTTGGCCCATCGCGAGCGCGGCCGCTTGCCGTGGCGTGACCTGTTCGGCGATGCCGAGCGGGTCGCCCGCGACGGCTTCACCGTCAGCCCACGCTTGTCGCGCATGATCACCGGCCCTTTCCCGCAAAATGCCGCTCCGGACGTGCGCGCCTATTTCACGGAAGCCGACGGCACTTTGGTGGACGTGGGCGATACGCTGACCAATCCGGCTTATGCCGATTTCATCCGCCGCCTTGCCGCGCAGGGCCCCGACGCCCTTCACCGCGGCCCCACCGCGCAGCGCATCGTCGCGCGCCTCGGTGCCGGTGCCTTGCCCGGGACGATGACGCTGGCCGATCTCGAAGTCTATCAGCCGATCCGTCGCAGCCCGCTCTGCCGTTCGTTTCGCGTCTATATTGTATGCGTGCCGCCGCCGCCGTCCAGCGGCATTGCGCTGCTGCAATTGCTGGGGATGCTTGAGCACACCGATATCGCCACCCGAGGCCCGGCCGATCCGCGCGGCTGGTTCCTGTTCGGGGAAGCAAGCCGCCTGATGTATGCCGACCGCGACCGTTATGTCGGCGATCCGGCCTTCGCCGACGTGCCCGTCAACGGCCTGCTCGAGAGCAATTATGTCGCCGGGCGGGCTGCCCTGATTGGTGAGCACGCCGGTCCGCCGCCGGTCGCCGGCACGCCGCCCGAAATCATCACCGTCGCACAAGATACGACCCACGAACCGGCGGGTACCAGCCACTTCGTGGTCGGCGATGCGGATGGGAATGTCGTTTCGATGACGACGACGGTGGAATCGATCTTCGGCTCCGGCCGCATGATCGATGGCTTTTTCCTCAACAACCAGATGACCGATTTCGCCTTCGTGCCCCGCGACGCTGAAGGCCGTCCGGCCGCCAACGCGGTCGCGCCGGGCAAACGCCCGCGCTCGTCGATGAGCCCGGCGATCATCCTGACCCGCGACGGGCGCTTCCTTGGCGCGATCGGCTCGCCCGGCGGCAATGCGATCCTGGCCTATGTCGGCAAGGTGCTGATCGCCACGCTCGACTGGAACCTCTCGATGCAGCAGGCGATCGACCTGCCCAACCTGATCGCCCGCGGCAGCGCCTTCAGCGGCGAGGCGGAAAAGTTCGCGCCGGGCGTAGTCGTCGCGCTGCAAGCGCTCGGCGTCAACGTCCGCCCGGGCCAGGGCGAAGATAGCGGCCTGCACGGTGTTATCCTGCGCAATGGCCGGATCGACGGCGGTGCCGATCCGCGGCGCGAGGGCGTCGTGCTGGTCGAGGATGCGCCGCGTTAGGTTGCGCTGCTCGCGACCCAGGGAATGCGTGGATCGGTGAAGTCGACGACTTCGCCCAGTTCGTGGACGTTTCGATAGCCGTAGCCGTAGAGGTTGATGAAGGTCTGGATATTCAGCGCGACGGTGACGAGCTTGCGCACCACCGGATAGGCATTGTTGCTGAAATTGTTGTTGCAATAGATCAGGATGCGCCGGTCCGAATTCGGGCCGATGACGCGGGCGAGGCTTTCGGCGGTGAAATCCGGCAGCGGCAGGTTCACCGCGCCGTCTATGTGGCCCTCGGCGAAAGCGGTTTCCGAGCGGGCATCGAGCACCAGCACCTCCGGTTCGGTCGCAGCGGCCGCGAACTGCGTCCAGCTGAGCAGGCGGTCCTGGCGATAGGCCTCCACCTCTCGCGTCAGCGCGGTGAAGCCGGCGAAGTCGATCTGCGGATTGGGGCCGGCGGGCTGGGCGAAAGCGGCGGGCGCGGCGGCGGTCAGGGCCAGAGCGACAAGCAGGCAACGCATGACATTCTCCCGATATCG
>JBBSLM010000443.1:0-2115 GCA_038255245.1 Sphingomonadales bacterium | reverse complement strand
TGTTCGCGCCTTCCGAAGATTCGCGCCTGCCGAGCGCGACGGATTCGACGGTCTTGCCGAAACCCGACCCGATCGGTTAAGAAAGCGGTTCTTGCCCCCCCGTCAGTGCTTCTTGGAATTTGCGATGGACGCCGAAACGACGCCCGACCGGAAAGACGCGCGCGCCGCGCTCGCCGAACTCGTGGCGAGCGACGGCTTCCGCCAGCTGCTGCGCTTCGTCGTCGGCGGCATGGCGGTGACGCTTTTTTCCGCGTTGATCTACGCGACCATCGTGTTCCTCGGCATATTGCCGCTCGCGGCCAACGTCGTCAGTCACGGCTGCGGCATGGCGGCCGGCTATGCGGTGCACAGCCGCTGGAGCTTCAAGGCCGACACCGAGGAGGGCGAGCGGGCGATGATCGTCCGTTTCCTGATCGCCTCGGCCTTCGCCTTTCTGCTGAACAGTCTGTGGGTCTGGCTGGCGGTCGATGTGATGCGGATGCACCCGCTTAGCCCCTTGCCGGCCATGATCGTGCTGACCCCGCTGATGAGCTTCGCGCTCAATCGCTATTGGGTGTTCAGGGCGGCGTGAGCCGCTGACCGCGCGGCGGTTGGCAGATGTGGTGCGACTGCCTAGGGTTCGGCCCATGAAATCATCCCGGACCGCATTCCTGGCGTCAGCGCCGCTCTTCGTCCTTCTAGCAGGTTGCGCCACCACGCCCGCGGCGACTTCGCCGGAGGACGCCTTCATGGCGAACCTGCGAAGCTATTGCGGGCAGGCGTTCGAGGGGCGGGTCGTCACGGCCGATGCCGCCGACGCGGACATGAGGGGCGCGCGGCTCGTCATGCACGTGCGGGAATGTTCGGACGATGTGATCCGCATCCCCTTTTACGTCGGCGCGGACCGGTCGCGGACGTGGGTGATCACCCGCACCGCGCAAGGCGTGCGGCTGAAACACGACCATCGCCACGAGGATGGCAGCGAGGATGCCCTGACCCAATATGGCGGCGACAGCGCCGCCCCCGGCACCGCGACGCGGCAGGATTTCCCGGCCGATCAATTCTCGAAGGATCTGTTCCAGCGCGGCAACATCCCGGTATCGATGACAAATGTCTGGACGGTCGAGATCCTGCCGGGGCGGACTTACGCCTATCAGCTGCAGCGTCCGAACCGGCTGCTACGGGTCGAGTTCGACCTGACCCGTCCGGTCGCCGCGCCGCCGCCGCCCTGGGGCAGCAATTGAGCGATCCGCGCTACCACGCACACATTTATTACGATGCGGGCGAGCGCCCCGTTGCTGCGGCATTGCGGGAACGGCTGGCGAGGGAATCGCAGCATGTCCTGTTCGCGGGACGACTGAGTGATCGTCCGGTCGGCCCCCACCCGATCCCGCAGTTCGAGATTCACTTCCTCGCATCTTCGCTCCCGGCGCTGCTGCCGGTGATCGGAGCTTCAGGGCTGCGGGCGCTGGTCCATCCGCTGACCGACAATGATCTGGCCGATCACACCGATCTGGCGCGATGGATCGGCGAACCGGTAGAACTCGACATCGGTGTGCTCGACCCGCCGGGGGAGAACAAAGGGATAGCCAGGTTTAGCAAGTCGGATTTCTGACCGGCCTCAGCCGCCAATCTGCGCTTGCCCCTCACGCTGTCCCCGCCTATATGAGCGCTGCCTTTCTCGACATCGTTAGACGTTGAGGTCGGCCCCGGGGACGGGGCCGGCGGCGGAGAAGCTTTGTCTTTTGCAGGAGCGTGCGTGGCGGACGTCGAGCAGCTGAACCGGATCATCGAACCGGCGGTCGAGGCCGAGGGCCTTGCGCTGGTCCGCGTCCGCATGATCGGCGGCGCTTCGGACCCGACGTTGCAGGTGATGGCCGAGGACCCGGCGACCCGGCAGTTGACGCTCGATGATTGTTCGCGCCTGTCGCGGCGCTTGTCCGAAATGCTCGATGCGCTGGAGGCCGAGGGCAGCGACCCGATCGAGGGCGCTTACCGGCTCGAGGTCAGCTCGCCCGGCATCGACCGGCCGCTGACCCGGCTGCAGGATTTCGAGGATTGGAAAGGCCATCAGGCGCGGATTTCGCTGGCCGACCCAGTGCTGGACCGCAAGGTGCTCACCGGGCCGCTGCTGGG
>JBBSLM010000442.1:0-2117 GCA_038255245.1 Sphingomonadales bacterium | reverse complement strand
TCAAACCCGATCTCGCGCGTGCCCTGATCCGTCTCGATATCGACTTTCTTCACCTCGTCGCAGAGGAAGAAAGTCGTCGTGTAGGTCCGCCCCGGCCCCAGCGTCGTCGCCGGCTCGTTCACGCATTCCTGCCGCCCGCCGGCATCGTTGGCGACGATTTTGGTCAACGTCACCGGCGCTTCCTCGCGATTGGTGACCGTCACCGTCCGCCCGGCGATCAACTCGCCCTCCAGCTTCGGGCCGCAGCCGGCGAGCAGAAGGCAGGCGGTCAGAATGACAAGGGAATGACGCACCTTTTCCCCCTAGCGCCCTCTCCGTCCGCGTCCAGCACATCGCCGCTCTTAACCTGCTGGTGAGAGCCTGTGTCCGAATGGGACGCCGCGAAATTCGCGCGCGCGGCCGAGTCGGCTTGCGCGTACGGAGGCGGCCCAGCGGGGGCTTGGAGCGACAGTGACAGCAGCACGTCCACGGCCATGGCATGATGTCCACCGCTCTCGACCAGGGCGGCGCGAGCCCTTCCGGCTGGCCGCCCTCCTGCTCGCGACCGGATCTTGCACCACCTTGCAGACCGCCGACGTCGCGCCCCAGCAGCAGCAATATGGCGCCGTTCAGGTTTCGATGGACGTCCCGCCCTCGGTCGATCTGCCCGCCTCACCCGCCGAGCTGGCCGACCCGAGCGTCGCGCCCTTGCTGTTCGGCGAAAATGCCTTCCAGGCCAATGCCGCCTTGCCGCTCGCCGGCCCCGGTTCGGCCGCGCCCGCCGCCGCTTTCCTCGCCTCCTCGACGCCGGTCTCGCAATTGCGCGCGCTCGATTGCCTGACCCAGGCCGTCTATTACGAGGCCGGCAACCAGAGCGAGGACGGCCAGCGTGCCGTCGCGCAAGTGGTGCTGAACCGCGTCCGCCATCCGGCCTGGCCGAACAGCGTCTGCGGCGTCGTCTATCAGGGGCCGATGCGCGCCGGCGGCGGCTGCCAGTTCACCTTCACCTGCGACGGGGCACTGAGCCGCACGCCGAACGCGGCGATGTGGTCGCGCGCGCGCCGCTATGCCGAGGAGGCGCTGTCCGGCCGCGTCTTCGCGCCGGTGGGGCTGTCGACCTTCTATCACGCCAATTACGTCATGCCGCGCTGGGCCCCGCGGCTGACCAAGACCGCGGTGATCGGCGCGCACATCTTCTACCGCCTGCCGGGCGCGGGCGGCTCGTCGGGCGCGTTCTCCGCTCGCTATGCCGGCGCCGAGCCGATCGCGCGGGCGAACCCGACGATCGTCCGTTACGGGGCGAACGGCGCCGCGACGATCGCCGCGCCGGAATGGTTGCCGGCGCCGACCGCGAGCACTCCTGGCACGCCGAGCGCCTACGCGGCCCAGCGTCCGGCCGCGCTCGTCCCCGATCCGGTGGAAGTGGAAAGCAGCCAGGTCCGCGAAGAATATCGCAGCTCCGGCCAATGGCGCAGCGACGCGCCGGCGGCGCTGACCGGGCGCTAGGGCGCGATCCGGGTCGAGGATGCCGCCCAGCGCGCGAGGCGCGGCGACATGCTGGCAAGACCGGTCATCAGCCGCCGTGGCGCACTTCTTTCCGCCGCCCAGCGCAGCGCTCCGGCAACCTTCAGCGGGCGCGCGGAGGTGCGGGCGAAGGCCTGCTGAAAGGCGGGAGCGGCCGTTCCGGACAGATGCGCCTCCGCCGCCGCGATGCCGCTGGTCAGGGCGATCGCAATCCCGTCCCCCGCCAGTGAAGCGATCACCGCCGCCTGGTCGCCGATCCGGAACAGGCCGCCCGTCGTCGCCCGCGCGCGCCAGCCATAGGGTACGTTGCCGATGCTGAGCCAGGACGCGCCCGCCGCGTCCGCCAGCCGTTCGCCGAGCCGGGGGGCTTCCTCCCCCAGCGCCTGAAGCAGAGGCTCGACACCGCCGGCATCGCGCAGCCTCGCGGCGGCGACCGACAGGCACAGATTCACCGACCCGTCCTCCTGCAGCAACAGGCCGGCATAGCCGCCGTCGAACGGGTGCAATTCGATCGCACCGGCCAATTCCCGCGCCGCCGCCGGGCCGGGCAGGAAGCTGGTCCGCAGCCCGACCGCGCCCTCACCCCAACTTTCCGGCACCGGCCGCGCCAGCCC
>JBBSLM010000441.1:0-2123 GCA_038255245.1 Sphingomonadales bacterium | reverse complement strand
TGCGCCGTCGAGGCGTCTGTCGTGTCGGCGCGCGCGAACGTCAGCGGATCGCTGCCATCATAGGCAATCTCATGGTCGACATAGCGCCCGACCGCGCCGATCTCGAAGGCGTCGCCGAACCGGAACGCGCCCTTCAGGCTCAGCGTCAAATTCTCAAACCCGTCCAAATCGCCTGCGCCGCCCCCCAATATGTCGATACCGTCGCTGCGGCCGAAGGAAGCAGTCGCCGAAAGGCCATAGCGTTCGCCGCCGACCTGCACGGCACTGGCGACATTCAGGAACTCCCGGCTGCCGGCCTCGATGGCCACGGAAGCACTCTCGCCGCCGAAGCCGTCCGGCGTGTCCAGTGCGACAACGCCACCCAGCGCTTCCGATCCCCACAAGGCGGATTGCGGCCCGCGCACCAGCTCGATGCGGCCGAGACCACCCGCCGAAAAGGTCTCGAACCGCGCCTGGTTGCCGGCGGCAAGGTCGTTAAAGGCGATGCCGTCGATGAACACGAGCGTGTGGTTCGCCTCGGCCCCGCGAATCCGGATCTGGGTCTGTGCGCCCCGGCCCCCCGATGCGGCGACGGATGTTCCCGGGGCGAGGCGCAGAGCGTCGCTGGCCTGCACAAGGCCCTGCGCTTCAAGATCGCGGCCCGTGAACAGGGTAATCGATGCCGGCGCCTCGTTCCGGACCACTGGCAGGCGCGACGCCGTCACGACCATGATCGGTCTTGGATATACGGGATAGTCCGGAGCGTCGCATTGCGCTGATTGCGGCTCCGCGGCGCAATCCGGGGCCGGGGGCGGTTGAACCGCGGCCAAAGCCAATAACAACGAAATCATGCTCTGATCCTCCATAGCGACACATTAGTGTCGCCTCGGAGGAACCGTTGCGCCGATCAGGCACGCCGGAGCCACGCGCTGACGGCTGGACCCGGCCGGGCGCGGACGACGGCGAAGGCAGGTCTCCTGGCTTGCGGCTCATCGGGACTCCACGAAAGTAGTACTTTCGTGGGAACCCTCTACGCTCGGCCATCCTTTGCGGATGAAGAGCTCGCCGCTTACAGTTGCGGGCACAGCGCCGGACTCTTGACCGGCTTCCCATTTTCACCCCGGCTCACGCCACGGCACCTTCGCGTTCGGGGCGGCTAGGCCTCGACCGCCGCCTTGTCAATTCGGCGATCAGCCGCTAGATGCGCCGCTCGCCAACCCGCCAGGCTGGTCGGAAACCAGCCGAAATCAGGGAAAGACCTTTAGACATGAAGACCGATACGCATCCCGATTATCACATGATCACGGTGCAGATGACCGACGGCACCACTTTCGAGACGCGCTCCACCTGGGGCAAGGAAGGCGACAAGCTGACGCTCGAAATCGACCCGAAAGTGCACCCGGCCTGGACCGGCGGCACGCGCCAGCTCGACCAGGGCGGTCGCGTCGCGCAGTTCAACAAGCGCTTCGGCGGCCTGAACCTTTCCGGCAAGAAGTAATCCGCTTCATCGCATGATCAAGCACCGCGCGGCTCCGACGATCGAGACCGCGCGGCTGCGTTTGCGTGCTCATACGCTCGAGGACTTTGCGCCCGTCCTGGCGATGGTGAGCGATGGTGAGACGATGCGCCACATCTCCGGCGCGCAGTCGCGCGAGGAGGCGTGGCGGCGCATGCTCGCCGGCCCCGGCTGCTGGGCCTTGCTCGGCTATGGCTATTGGGTCGTGGAGCGGCTCTCCGACGGCCTCGTGATCGGCCAGGCGGGCCTTGCCGACTTCAAGCGCGACATGAGCCCATCGATCGAGGGCATTCCCGAACTCGGCTACGTCTTCGCCGCGCACGCGCATGGCCAAGGCTATGCGGGCGAGGCGGTCAAGGTGATCCTGGCGTGGGCGGACGCGACATTGGGCGCGAGCGAAATCGTCGCGATCATCGATGCGGGAAATGCAGCATCGATCCGCCTCGCCGAGCGCAGCGGCTTCACGCTCCGCGAGGACGCGAATTACAAAGGTTCGCCGATCCAGCTTTTCAGGCGCAACTGAGCCAGGCCGCGCGGCCCGGAGGATCAGCGCGTTTCGCGTTCCCACTGACGCCAACCGCTGACCGTCCGGCAAACGGTGCGGGCCGCCAGCCGGCTGGCCGATTCC
>JBBSLM010000440.1:0-2125 GCA_038255245.1 Sphingomonadales bacterium | reverse complement strand
GTGCCTGGGGCGGCGGATCAATTGCTGGGCCAAGGCGACGGGACGCGAACCGACTTCGCCCTGGTCAAGGATTATGACGGGCAGGAGCGGCGGATCACGCGGCCGGTCGGCAGCACAGTGCGGGTATCGGTCGATGGTGTCGAGATGGTGAGCGGGTGGACCTTGGAGCCGGGCGGGATTGTGTCGTTCGCGGTGCCGCCTTCGGAGGGTGACGCGGTGGGGGCCGGGTTTCGGTTTGATGTGCCGGTGCGCTTTGCCGAGGACCGGCTGGAGGTAAGCCGGGCGACGTTCCTGGCAGGGGAGGCGGTCAGTGTGCCGTTGGTCGAGGTTCGGGAGACTTAGGGCTTGTCGCGCCAGCAGGGAGCGAGTGCTTCAAGCGCCTCGTTTATCCAGCGCGCGAGCGGGGTATCGAGATTGCTTTCGACGGTAAGACCGGCGCCGCTCTGACCATAAAGAGCGCGGGTTTGAAGCCGGTAGCGGACGCCGTCGAGCGTCATGATCTGAAGTTCCGAGCCAAGGCCGGGAACGTCCGGACTTGGTAGCGCAAGCCTTTCCAGCGCCTCGAGCTGCGCGCGGGCGCGAGGACAGGACCGGGTGGATGCGAAAGCGACGCTGTCGGCACCCGTCGCGCTGCGCTGAAACCAGTGGTGACGCTCGGTGCGCGTGGACTCGGGGTCATGACAAATGCCGACCTGTTCCGTCGTGCGGTTCAGTCCGGGAGACCGGCTGAACGTAATGATGTCGCAGGAAATGACGGGCTGAGCAGCGGCGAGAGCGGCAAGAACAAGCGACATGGCACCTCCAATCCCGGACCGGGCTGAAGGAAGATGGATGCCGGATCAAGTCCGGCATGACGGGAGAGAGGTGACCTATGCCCGATTTCATCCAGCGCGACCTGACCAGCGCTTGCCTGTGCTGGCGGCTGGTGCGGGCGGATGGCATCGCGCTCGGCTTTACGACGCATGACCGTGACCTTGTCATCGACGGGCTGGTCTATCGGGCGGCGCCGGGGATGTTGCCTTCGGCGGTGAGCGTTTCGGATGGGTTCGATGCCGACAATGTCGATGTGAAGGGGGCGCTTTCGAGCGACGCCATTACGGCGGCCGATCTGAAGGCGGGGCGGTGGGACGGGGCGGTGCTGACCATCTTCATGACCGATTGGGAGGCGCCGGGGGTCGAGACCCTGCATGTCGCGCGCGGGACGCTGGGCGAGGTGAGTGTCGAGGGCGAGGCTTTCGAAGCGGAATTGCGGGGGCCGACGGCGGCGCTGGACGCGGCGGTGGTGGAACAGACGTCGCCGACCTGCCGGGCGAGCCTGGGCGACAAAAGGTGCCGGGTGGATATGGCCGGGCGAGTGCGGCTGGTGCGGGTCGTTGGGGCGGATGGTGCGGCGGTGACATTGGATGTCGCCGAGCCCGTGGCCGGAGCGTTCGGGTTCGGGCGGCTGCGGTGGATCGGCGGCGTGAATAGCGGGCTGGAGAGCGCGGTGCGAAGCTCGGACGGGGCGGTGGTGACGTTGCGCGAGCAGCCGGCCTTTCTGCCGGTGGCGGGCGATCTGGTCGAGCTCAGCGAAGGGTGCGACCGGCGGTTCGAGACGTGCGTGACGCGGTTTTCGAATGCGGTGAACTTTCGGGGTGAGCCGCATTTGCCGGGCAATGATCTGCTGACAAGGTATTGAAGTTTCCGCCGCTGGAGCGGCGGCCCCTCCACCATCCGCCTTCGCCAAGGCTACAGCGGACGGTCCCCCTCCCCTCGAAAGCGGGGGGAGGATTTTCAACGAAGAGGAGAGAGACGATGCGGCTGCGGGCTTGCCTGGCTTTGTTGTGCCTGATGCTGGCGGGATGTCAGCATCTGCCGGATGGCGTGGTGATCGATCTGGAGGACCGGTCGGTGTCGGTGGGGCCGTGCCGTTGCACGCTACCCGACGAGACGCCGGCGCTGGAGCCGGAGCCGGAGCCGGAGCCGGAGCCCCAGCCCGCGCCCGATGCTGAACCCGAACAGGGGAACCAGTCGCCCGATGCGCCCGAATGACGGGGCCGCCGCGCGGGCGCGGGCGCTGATCGGGATGCGGTTTCGGCCGCAAGGGCGTGGCGGCGACGGGCTGGATTGCGTCGGGCTGGCGGCG
>JBBSLM010000439.1:0-2128 GCA_038255245.1 Sphingomonadales bacterium | reverse complement strand
GCGGCGCGGCACGCTGGCTAAGACGCGGTCTCGGCCACGATCCTGGAACCTTGAAAAGATGCCAGCAGAGGCGCCGCTCGTCGGCATCATCATGGGCAGCCGCTCCGATTGGGAGACGATGCGCCACGCGGCCGAGACGCTTGCAGCACTGGGCGTGCCGCACGAGACGAAAGTGGTGTCCGCCCATCGCACGCCCGAGCGCTTGTTCGATTATGCGCGCGGCGCAGCGGAACGCGGCCTGAAGGTGATCGTCGCCGGAGCGGGCGGCGCGGCGCACCTCCCGGGCATGGCGGCGTCGATGACCCATTTGCCGGTGCTGGGCGTGCCGGTCGAAAGCAAGGCGCTGTCCGGCATGGATAGTCTGCTGTCGATCGTGCAGATGCCGGCCGGCATACCGGTCGGCACGCTGGCGATCGGCAAGGCGGGCGCCATCAATGCGGGGCTGCTCGCCGCCTCCATCCTGGCGCTTGGCGACGCGGCCTTGTCCGAGCGGCTGCAGGCGTGGCGGCGCGAGCAGACGGACAAAGTCGCCGAAAGCCCCGAATGATCGTTCCGCCGGGCTCGACGATCGGGATTGTCGGTGGCGGTCAGCTTGGCCGCATGCTGGCGATGGCGGCCGCCCAGCTCGGCTACCGCGTGCACATCTATGCGCCCGACGAGAACCCGCCCGCCGCGGCGGTTGCTGCGACTTGTATGCGCGGCGAATATGACGATGCCGCCGCGCTCGCCCGCTTCGGCGCGTCGGTCGATGTCGCGACCTACGAGTTCGAGAATATTCCGGCCGCCGCGCTCGACGCGCTGGCAGCCGAGACGCCGCTGTTCCCGCCGCGCCGCTCGCTCGAGATTGCGCAGGACCGGTTGGCCGAAAAGGAATTCGCACGCGCCCAAGGCGGCCGCCCTGCGCCGTTCGCCGCCGTGGACGATCGCGCCGGGCTGGACGCGGCGCTGGCCGCGATCGGCACGCCCGCGATCCTGAAGACTCGACGCTTCGGCTATGACGGCAAGGGGCAGGCGCGGATCGATACGCCCGCCGACGCCGACGCGACCTGGGCGGCGATCCGAGGCGCGCCGGCGATTCTCGAGGGCTTCGTCCGCTTCGACGCCGAATTCTCGATCCTGCTCTGCCGGGGACAGAATGGGGCGATCGCAAGCTGGGACGCGCCGCACAATATTCATGAAGGCGGCATCTTGCGGCGCTGCGAAGTGCCCGCGCCGGACGCGCTGGCGGCAGCGATCGCCGAGGGACGGGCGCTGGGGGTGAAGCTGGCGGAGGCGCTCGGCCATGTCGGCATCCTCGCCATCGAATTTTTCGCCGCCGCCGACGGCGCGGTGTTCAACGAGATGGCGCCCCGCGTGCACAATAGCGGCCATTGGACCTGGGAAGGTGCGCTGACCTCCCAGTTCGAAAATCACATCCGCGCCATTTGCGGCCTGCCGCTGGGCGATGCCGGGCTGGTGCGGCCCAGAGTCGAGATGGAAAATCTGATCGGCGACGAGGTCGAGCGCTGGCCGGAATTGCTCGCCGATCCTGCCGCGCATCTGCACCTCTACGGCAAAAGCGAGGCCCGCCCCGGCCGCAAGATGGGCCACGTCACGCGGTTGCTCGACTGACCTTCCCAAACAAAAAGGCCGGGCGCGAGCCCGGCCTTTCCGTGTCCTTGGAAGAACGAACGGCGCTTAGCGGCCGCCCCGCTGCACGCAGCGGTCGGTGACCGTGCGGCTGCAAGCGGGCAGCGGGCCGGTCGCCGCCGGACGGGCCGGGGCCGCGGCAGCCGCCGGCGGCGCCGCCGGGGTGAGCCGCATTTCTTCGATCGGCATGTTCAAAGTCGCCAGCTGCGGCCGCACCGCCGCCGCGTCGCCAACCACCACCCAGACGAAATCGTCCGGATCGAGCTTGCTGCGGATCGCCTGGTCGAGCTGCGTCACGGTCATCCCGCGATAGCGGTCGGCCAGCGTCTCCTGATAGGTGTCGGGTCGCTGGAAAAGCGCGTTGCTGCGCAAGGCCCCCAACACCGCCGGCGAAGTCTCGAACGAGCCCGGCAGCGAGCCGGTGCTGCCCGCGATGATCCGCCGCAGCTCGGCATCGGTGACACCGCTATTGCCGAGGAAACCACCGACCTGCTCCTGG
>JBBSLM010000438.1:0-2139 GCA_038255245.1 Sphingomonadales bacterium | reverse complement strand
TGGCGTCGAAACCAATCAGGAGGAGTCGGAGTATCTCCTTTTGCCGAGGCGTAAGCTTTTGAACGTCGCCGACACTCATTCGCCGGATATATCCCCGAAGGCTCTAATGTCGGCAATGGGTCGAAAGCGGACTTTCGCACCTAAGTATAGCTGCAGCCTTGGCTCAGCCTTGGCGGGTCCAATCCTCCACAGCTTGGGTCGCCTCGCGCACCCGCTGGCTCTCGCCGCGCGGCAGGATGAGGATCGTGTCGCCCGTGGCGACGACGATGAGGTCGCTGACGCCGATCGTGACCACGCGCGGGCCGGTGGAGTGGACCAGAGTGCCGGACGTGTCGATCAGGCGGGCCGGACCGGTGACTTTATTGCCGTCATCGTCCTTGTCGCCCACATCGAAGAGCGCGTCCCAGCTGCCGAGGTCCGACCAGCCCATCGCCACCGGCACGACACCGACACGGCCGTGCGTCTCCATCAGCGCATGGTCGATCGATTGGGAGCGGACGGCGGCGAACAGAGCCGGATCGGGCGTTGTCCGTCCGCCGTGGCGCGTCCCGGCGGCAAGCGCGGCCCTCGTGGCGGCGAGAATGTCGGGGGCGTGCACCTCCAGGCCGGCCAGCAAATCGGCGGCGCGGAACAGGAAGATGCCGCCATTCCAGTCATAGCCGCCCGCGTCGAGCCAAGCCGTGGCGGTGGCGAGATCGGGCTTTTCGACGAAGCGATCGACCGCGAAGACGCCGTCGCCGAGCGCCGCGCCGCGCTTGATATAGCCATAGCCGGTCTCCGGCCGGTCGGGCGCGATACCGAAGGTCATCAGCCACCCGCCCGACGCGGCGGCCGCCGCGCGGTCGATCGCGGCATCGAACGCCGCCGGATCGCCGATTACGTGATCGCTGGGCATCACCAGCAAGAGCGAATCCGGATCGGCCTCCAGCGCGGCGAGGGCGATGGCCGGGGCCGTATTGCGACCGGCCGGCTCCAGAATGAGCGTGAGATCGTCGCCAAGCTGGCGCGCAATCTCATCCGCGTGCGCCGCGCTCGCGACCACGATCGGCGGGGCGAAGCGGGTGCGATCGGCGACTCGCGCCGCGGTCATGCGGAGCATCGTCTCCGCCCCGCTCAGCGCGTGGAATTGCTTGGGCCGGTCCGGCGTGGACAAAGGCCACAGTCGCGTGCCAGCGCCGCCCGAGAGGATGACCGGGACGATCCGCGCGTCGGCCGTCACAGCTTCGTCCTCAGGCTCCACAATTCGGGAAAGGCGCGGCGGGCAAGCGTGGATTCGAGATATTGCACACCCGCCGTGCCGCCGGTGCCGCGTTTCGAGCCGATGATGCGCGAGACGGTGACGACATGCTTGTGCCGCCAGGTGGCGAGCGCATCGTCGATATCGACCAGTTTCTCGGCCAACTGATAATATTTCCAATGCTGTTCGGGCGCGCGATAGACCTGCATCCACGCCGCTTCGACCGCCGGATCGGGCTGGTAGGGCTGCGACCAGTCGCGGTTGGTGACATGGTCCGGCAACGGGAATGAGCCGCTCAGCGCCAGATTGGCCTCGTCCCACAGGCTTGGGCTGGCCAATGCCTCCGCCATCGCCGCGCGCGGCGCCGAGCCCTCATCCTGAAACTTCAAATGGCCGCCATCCTTCAGCCCGAGCAGGAATTCGAACAGCCGGAATTGCGCCGACTGGAAGCCGCTCGACGACCCGAGCACGCCGCGGAATTTCAGATAATCGGCCGGCGTCATCGTCGCCAGCACGTCCCACGACAAAGTCATCACCGCCTGGATGCGCGACACCCGGCTCAATATCTTGTGCACCTCGACCAGCCGGTCCGCGGCGATCAGCGCGCGCGCCTGTTGCAATTCGGCGATCGCCTGCTTGAACCACAATTCCTTGGTCTGGTGGATGATGATGAACAGCAGTTCGTCATGCTGGTCCGAAATCGGGTGCTGCGCGGCAAGAAGGTCGTCCAGCGCCAGATAGCCGCCATAGGTCATGTCGCCTGGATTGCTCATTTTCCTAGCATGGCCCGCCGGAACGGGTAAGTGAACCCTTTAGGTCGGCAGACCTTTGAGCCCTCGCCCCCTTTCCAGCCTGAGTAGGTACCGATGCTTCGTCCAGCTCGCTTTCTGATCGCCGCTTCC
>JBBSLM010000437.1:0-2142 GCA_038255245.1 Sphingomonadales bacterium | reverse complement strand
GTGACGTCGAAGGTCGCGGCGCGGCCCTTCAGATAATCGACCGGATAATCGTTCGGGAAGGTGACGTTCAGCGTGCGCTGCTCGTTCGCTTTCACGCCGACGAGCTGATCCTCGAAGCCCGGGATCAGGCGCCCGGAGCCGAGCTCGACCGCCATGCCTTCGCCCTTGCCGCCCTCGAACGGCTCGCCATCGACCTTGCCCTCGAAATCGATCAGCACGGAATCACCTTGCCGCGCCTTGTGGGTCTTGGGCGCGCTCTCGAAGCTCTTCTGGCCTTCGGTCATGCGGGCGACCTGGTCGTCGATCATCGCGTCGGTCGGCTCGACCTGCAGCCGCTCCAGCTTCAACCCCTCGATCTTGGCTTCCGGCACGTCCGGCAGCGTCTCGACCTCGACCTCGACGATCGCGTCGCCGGCCGGCTTGTAATTGTCGTCCAGCCGCACGCTCGGCTGCATCGCCGGGCGCAGTTTCTCGTCGGACAGGAGCTTGGTCACCCCTTCCTGGATCGCACTTTCCAGCGCCTGCTGCTGCAGCTGGGCGCCGTGCATCTTGCGGACCAGGTTGGCGGGAACCTTGCCGGGGCGGAAGCCGGGCATCCGCACCTGCGGCGCGATCGTCTTCAACTCCGCGTCGATCCGCGCGTCGATATCCTTCGCGGGAATGGTCAGGCGATAGCCGCGCTTGAGGCCTTCGTTCAACGTCTCGACGGTCTGCATAGGTTCGGCTCGAACTTTCTTGTAAAATCAGGAAATTGCGACGGCAGCCCTGGCCCGGGGCGGAGGCTGGTGCGGGCGAAGGGACTCGAACCCCCACATCTTGCGATACCAGGACCTAAACCTGGCGCGTCTACCAGTTCCGCCACGCCCGCTTGGACCGCCAGCAGGCGGCGCTCTATAGCAGGCGGCGGGAGCAGGGCAAGGCCGCTCCCGGTCGAACCGGCGGGGCGATTGGCGGAAAGGGCGATTGATCGCGGCGCCCTTGCGCATTATGCCGGCAACACACTCCAGCCGAGCGGGATTTTCCAAACTCATGCGCTTCAAGATTTTGCTGGCGGTTTCCGCCGCCGCCTTCGCTTTCGCCACGCCCGCCGCCGCGCAATATCATGACGGCCACGATCATGGCGAGACGGCGGCCCAGCCGGGCGCGACCCCGCCGGCGCCGACCCCGGCCGCCCCCCCACAGCTGCCTGCCGAGGACCTTGGTTGGAAGACCGAACTCGGCTTCACCCCGGGCGCCTTTCGCAGCCACGTGCAATTCCTGTCGGACGATCTGCTCGGCGGCCGCGATCCAGGCACGCCGGGTCACGAAATCGCCGCGCGCTACGTCGCCTCGCAATTTGCCGGCCTGGGCGTGATGCCGGGCAATGGCGACAGCTGGTATCAGCAGGTTCGCCTCGCCCGCCACCGCGGCCAGCCGGGCGCGACCATGCGGGTGGGCACGCAGAATTTCGCCTCGGGCGAAGGCTTCGTGTTCATGCCGGGCTATGCCGCGCAGCCGGTCGCGGTCGAAGCGCCGCTCGTCTTCGTCGGCTACGGCCTCGACGCGCCCACGCAGGGCCATGACGATTATCGCGGCCTCGACGTGCGCGGCAAGGTTGTCGTGATGCTCTCCGGCCTGCCGCAGGGCCTGGCCAGCGATGTCACCGCGCACCTGGGCAGCGGCCGCGCGCAGATGGCGGCCGCGCGGGGCGCGGTCGGCGCGATTATGCTGCGCCCGGAAGCGGCGGCCACCTCGGCGCCAATGTCGCGCATCGCCGGCTTCGTAAACCGCCCGGCGATGACCTGGCTGAATGCCGAGGGCAATCCCGGCGCCCCGCACCAGCAACTGAAATTTACCGCGATGGCCGACGCGCCGGTGGCGAACGCCTTGTTCGCGGGCAGCCGCCGGACCTGGGCGCAAGTCTCTGCCGATCTCGCCGCCAATCGCCGGCCGGCGGGCTTCGCTCTGCGGCAGACGGTCCGCGCCGAGCGTTCGTCGCAGGCCGACATATTCGACAGCCCGAACGTCCTGGGGATCATTCCCGGCACCGATCCGTCGGTCGCCAATGAATATGTCGTGCTGATGGCCCACCTCGACCATGTCGGCACGCTCAACGATCACGGCCAGGGCCAGCGCAGTCCCGGCCAGGGGGCGACGGACATC
>JBBSLM010000436.1:0-2144 GCA_038255245.1 Sphingomonadales bacterium | reverse complement strand
TTCTTGGCATTGTCCCACGCGCCGCCGCCCGAGGTCATCGAGATGGCGACGAACAGCCCGGAGACGATCACGCCGAGCAGCAATGCGCCCACCGCCGCGAAGGCATCGGCCGGGCCGGCGACCGCGTTGATGATGAAGTAGACCGCGATCGGCGCCGCCACCGGCAGCAGCGACGGGATGATCATCTCCTTGATCGCGGCGCGGGTGACGATGTCGACGGTGCGGGCATAATTCGGGCGGCTGGTGCCGGCCATGATGCCCGGATCGTCGCGGAACTGGGCGCGGACGTCCTCGACGACGCTGCCCGCCGCCCGGCCGACGGCGGTCATGCCGAAGGCGCCGAACAGATAGGGCAGCAAGGCGCCGAGCAGCAGCCCGACGATCACGAACGGATTGCTGAGCGAGAAATCGACGCCCGCCGGGCCGACGCCCAATTGCGCGCCATAATAGTCCAGATCCGCGGTATAAGCGCCGAACAGGACGAGCGCGGCGAGGCCGGCGGAACCGATCGCATAGCCCTTGGTCACCGCCTTGGTGGTGTTGCCGACCGCGTCGAGCGCGTCGGTGCGCTGGCGCACTTCGTCGTCCAGGCCCGCCATTTCGGCGATGCCGCCAGCATTGTCGGTGACCGGACCGTAAGCGTCGAGCGCGACGACCATGCCGGCCAGCGCCAGCATCGCGGTCGCGGCAAAGGCGATGCCGATGATGCCCGCGAGCATGAACGAAACGATGATGCCGGTGCAGATCACCAGGGTCGGCAAAGCGGTCGATTCCAGGCTGATCGCCAGGCCCTGGATGACGTTGGTGCCGTGGCCGGTTTCCGACGCCTTGGCGATGGAGCGGACCGGGCGGTAATTCGTGCCGGTATAATATTCTGTGATCCAAACGAGCAGCCCGGTGACCGCAAGGCCGACGAGCATCGAATAGAACAGGTCCATGCCGGTGTAAGCCGCACCCGTGCGCTCGATCGCGCCGATCGGATCATCGAGCGAACCGAACGGATCGCTGAGGTCGCCGAGCACCCAGACGGTGGCGAAGAAGATCGCCGGGATCGACAGGACGGCCGTGGTCCAGAAGCCCTTGTAGAGCGCGCCCATGATCGACTGGTTCTTGCCAAGGCGGACCATGAAGGTGCCGAGGATCGAGGTGATGATGCACACCCCGCCGATGATCAAAGGCAGGCTCATGAGGGAAAGCAGGAACGGATCGTCACCGGTGATCAGCAAAGCGATCAGCACCATCGTGGCGCCGACGGTGACGACGTAGGTTTCGAACAGATCGGCGGCCATGCCGGCGCAATCGCCGACATTGTCGCCGACATTGTCGGCGATCACGGCCGGGTTGCGGGGATCGTCCTCGGGAATTCCGGCCTCGACCTTGCCGACCAGATCGGCGCCGACGTCGGCCGCCTTGGTGAAGATGCCGCCGCCGAGACGGGCGAAGATCGAGATGAGCGAGGCACCAAACGCCAGAGCGACTAGCGCGTCGATGACGCCACGGCCGGTCGGATTGAGGCCCATCACGCTAACGAGGACATAGAAGAGCCCGGCGATGGCGAGCAGGCCGAGGCCCGCGACCAGCATGCCGGTGACCGCGCCCGACTGGAAGGAAATGGTGAGGCCCTTTTGCAGGCTGGTGCGGGCGGCCTCGGCGGTGCGGACATTGGCCCGGACCGAAATGTTCATGCCGATATAGCCGGCGGCGCCCGACAGGATCGCGCCGGTCGCGAAGGCGAGCGCGGCGATCGTGCCGAGGAAGACATAGACCAGGATGGCGACGATCACGCCGACCACACCGATGGTCATATATTGACGGCCCAGATAGGCTTTCGCGCCTTCCTGGATCGCGCCGGCGATTTCCACCATGCGCGCATTGCCCGCGGGCGCGCTGAGCACGCGTTGCGACGTGATGATGCCGTACAAGACGGCGAGCAGGCCACAGCCGATGGCAGCGAGCACGACGGTCATTCGCTTTTTCCCCTGTTCATTCGAACGGATGATCGGACGCCAAAGCCCCAAGCGGGCGCCCGTAGATGGTGCGGGTCATTAGGGGCTTGTTCATGGACTGGCAAGTTTCGAGCGCTTGCTAAAGGGTTAGGAGCGATCATGCTCCCAGCCGAGGCTGTCCGGGAGTGGGACGGGGCC
>JBBSLM010000435.1:0-2146 GCA_038255245.1 Sphingomonadales bacterium | reverse complement strand
GGCCTGGCATTGTTCCTGCTCGCCCGCATCGGGCTTTCCGTCGCGAGGCGCGCATGAGCAGCCGGAGCGAACGCCGCCGCGCCGCCGCCGCGGCCGCCGGAACGCCGGTCGGGCGGCCGCTGCCGAACGCGCCGCTGCCGGTGTTGCTGCTCGGACTGTTGGCGGCCGCCATTGCCTTCCTGCCCTCGATCCGCAGCCTGCTCCACCCGCCGGAAGCGCGCGCCGACGGCTATTCCTCCCTCGTCACCGCCGCGATCGGCGAAGGCTGGCTCTATCCCGTCCCCGGCCAGGGCGAGAGCGGCGACGCGGACGGCCGGGTCGAGCGCGCGCGCGGCGGCGATGTACCGGCCAGTTTCGATCGCTTCATCGCCGCCTCTTACCTGCGCGAAGACATGGCGACGCTCGATCCCGCCATCTGGCGCTACGACGGCAGCCGCCTCGGCATCGATCCGCGCGCGCATCTGATCGGCGGGGCGTATGACGGCGTCAGCGGCTGGCGCGGCAGCCTGTTGTTCGCCGACACGCAGGTCGAACAGCAATTGCTCGACGAGCGCGGCACGCCGATCGCCTGGCTGATCTCCAGCCCGCGCCCCGGCGCCACCGGCCGCCCGCGCCAGATCGACCTGATGCGCGCCGCCGCTCCCGCCAATCCCGAAGCCGAGGAGCGGGCCGAGGCGGATTCCACCACCGAACTGACCTTCATCGCCAATATCGACGGCTCCCCGACGGCAATCGCCCATCTGCGCCGGATTGGCGGCTCGGCCGTGCTGCGCGTCCCCCGCCGCGACCGGGAAAGCGTCAGCGTCCGCATCGGCAGCCGCGACGCCGCGCCGGCAGCTTCCTTTCAAGTCGGCTGGCATCTGCTCGAAAGTGGCGATTCGCTGAGCTTCTCCTGGCCCGGCGGATCGCGGCGCTTCCAGTTCGTCCAGTCCGAGCCGGCCATCTCCCGCGCCCGCGGCGACGCGGCGCGGGTGCGCGACCCCAGCCTCGCCAGCCTCGCGCGCTCCGTGGAATCCGCGGTCGGCACCGGCGCGAATTCTCTGCAGACCAGCCTCGTCAGCCGCGTTCACGCCGTCGCCCAGCAGGCGCTCGAGACGCAGGCGATGGCGCTTTATGGCGGCGACACCGTCACCAGCTTCCGTGCCGCTGCCGTGCTGATGGACGGACTGACCGGCGAGGTCGCGGCTCTGCCCAGTTTCCCGGTCGCGCAGGAGCAGCTCCACCCCAGCCAGCGTGGCTCGCCCTCGCACCGCAAGATGCTGGAGCGGAACAGCAATTTCGTGCGGCTCGTGGCCGGTTCCGCCGCCAAGCCGCCGATGGCGATGGCGGTGGTCAACGCTTTCCCGGCGCTCACCACTTTGACCATCTCGCGCACCGATCCGTTCCGGCAATTGCTCGGCATCGATCTGGGCGTGCCAATCCCCGATCGCGGCCCGGGCGGTGATTGGGACTTCACGGCCTTCCTGGCCAATTCGAGCAACAAATATGCCGCCGCCTTGATGCTGCTCGGCCTGTCCGATGCCGACAGTTTGCGCAGCGGGGCGTGCGAAGGCCCGTCGAACGAGCCCTGGACGCTCAACGGCCAGCGCCGCACTTGCCGCCCGCCAATGGCCTTCCTGAGCGACGCGCCACAGGGCCAGAACGGTCTGGTCGCCATCCGTAGCGGGCAGCCCGCGGGCCAGGGCTGGGCCAATCAGCTTTACACCCTGTTCTGCATCTCGCCGAACAGCCCCGACGATCCGCCACCGGTCGGCGACGCGGCCTGCCTGCCCGACGATGCCAATCGCCGCCCGCTCTGGCGTGGCGCGTCCTTCGAGCGTCCCCGCCTGCTCGCCGCCGCCAGCCCGGACCGCGAAGGCTTCGGCCTCGGCGTCGTCGACAGCCTGTACGAAGACTATGTGATGACGATCCTCGGCGGCAATCGTGGCCGCTGGACGACGCTCGGCCTCGCCCAGGCCTATGCCCGCATCCTCACCGGCAAGGCAGTCACCGCCCGCCTTACCCCTCCCGCCGAAGGAGAGGAGCCGCCCGCCGCATTGCCGGTCAACCAACAGGCGCAACGTGCGCTGATCGGCGGCCTGCGCGCCGTTGTTCTGCAGGGCACCGGCCGGGGACTGATCGCCGCGGGCTTCCCGGCCACGGCGGG
>JBBSLM010000434.1:0-2150 GCA_038255245.1 Sphingomonadales bacterium | reverse complement strand
CATCGTCGCCGAAAAGGGGAGGATGATCTGGAGGGTTTCGAGCGTGAACGGAACGTCGGGGATCCACCACGAAGGAAGCGCCGAGGGAAGGGCGCCCATGTCGCCGACGGTGCGGACGTCAAAGTCCATATACCAGACCAAGACGGTCAGCACCGCGATCGCGATCAGCGGCGACGGCACCGCTTTGGTCAGGCGCGGAACCAGATAGATGATCGCGAGGCCGCCCGCGACGAGCGCGTAGGTGAGCACGGGAACGCCGGTCAGCTCTGGCAATTGCGCCATGAAGATGAGGATCGCGAGCGCATTGACGAAGCCGGTGATCACCGATCGCGAGACATATTGCATCAGCAGGTGAAGCCGCAGGAACCCCGCAAGCAACTGGATGACGCCCATCAGGATCGTCGCGGCGAACAGATATTCCACGCCGTGATCGCGCACGAGCGGCACCACCAGCACCGCCACGGCAGCGGTCGCCGCCGAAATCATGCCGGGCCGCCCACCGACCAGCGCGATGATCACCGCGATCGAGAAAGACGCATAAAGCCCGACGCTCGGATCGACGCCGGCGATGATCGAAAAGCCGATCGCCTCCGGGATCAGCGCGAGGGCGACGACGAGACCCGCGAGAATGTCGCCGCGCGGGTTGGAGAACCATTCGCGTTGCAGCGAGGCTATGCTTGGCATTTGATTACCCTGGAAATTGCTTGGAGCACGGCCCGCCGCACGTTCGACAGAACGCGAACTGCTGTCGCAGCGGCAAAGGACCGATGTGCTAGAAGGTTATCCCGGGGATAGGCGCCGGGCCGAGCCACCCGGTAAGCCCCGGGTCCAGCGAAGGGATTCACCTAAGCGATGAACGGCGACGCTGCAAGCCCGGCCCGGCCGTCAGGTTTGGATGATCGAGAGGCGCAGCGCGTCCGGGCGGGTCCGGGCGGCGCGCGAAAATCATCTGCCTGAAGCGGGCATCCGTTACTGCTCGTTAACCATTGGCACCTACCTTCCCTTTGCCTCTGGAGCGCATGCCATGACCTACCAACCCGTCGGCGCGAAACTGCTGGACTCGCGCCACGCCGCGCCTGTCGCGGTGCCCGACGATGCCCTGGGCATCGTGACGGTCAGGCCGCTCATTTCGGTCATTGCGCCGGTCAAGGACGAACAGGAATCGATCGCGATTTTCGTCCAGCGCGTGTCCGCGATCCTGGATCGGGTGGCGCCGGACGGCGATTGGGAAATCCTGTTCATCGACGACGGCAGCAGCGACGCGACCCTGGTGGCGATCGCCGCCGCCAATGCCCGCGACGCCAGGGTTCGCGCGCTGTCCCTGTCGCGCAATTTCGGCAAGGAAGCGGCGCTGTCGGCCGGGCTGGATTATGCCGCGGGGCAAGCGGTCGTGCCGATGGACGTAGACCTCCAGGACCCGCCCGAAATTCTCGTCGAGATGGTCGAGAAATGGCGCGGCGGCTCCGACGTCGTTTATGGCGTCCGCCGCAATCGCCAGTCCGATGCTCTCTCCAAGCGGATCACCGCGGGCCTCTATTACCGCACCCACAATTGGCTGAGCCAGGACAAGATTCCCGAACATGCCGGCGATTTTCGCTTGCTCGACCGCAAGGTGGTCGACGTCATTCGCAAGCTGCCCGAGCGCAATCGTTTCATGAAGGGCCTGTTCGCATGGGGCGGCTTTCGCCAGGATGCGGTCGAATATGACCGCGTCGAGCGGAGCGCCGGGCGCAGCAAGTTCAATTATTGGAAGCTCTGGACGCTGGCGATCGACGGCATCACCTCCGCCTCGACCGTGCCGCTGCGCGTCTGGAGCTATGTCGGCGCGATGATCGCGATGGTCGCGCTGGGCTATGCCGGTTTCGTGGCGGTGCGCACCATGATCTTCGGGTCCGATGTGCCGGGCTATGCCTCGATCATGGTGTCGATGCTGTTCCTCGGCGGGATCCAGCTGATCTCGCTCGGCGTGCTCGGCGAATATGTCGGGCGCATCCTTACCGAGACCAAGCAGCGTCCGATCTACGTCGTCCGCGACCGCATCGGACTGGCAGGAGAAGACTGATGGACCGCGCCGTTTACGAGCGAATGGAAGAGATTGACGGCGAGCATTGGTGGTTCGTCGCGCGCCGCAAGATCGTCGGCCGGCTGCT
>JBBSLM010000433.1:0-2151 GCA_038255245.1 Sphingomonadales bacterium | reverse complement strand
CCGGCGGGGATCATCCGGACCAGCACGGCGCTGTTGTCGGGGAGCCAGTCGAGGCCGGTGCCGAAGGCGGCGTTGACCGTCGCATCGGTGAGCCGGCGCGCCTCGGCGCTGGCGGCATCGGCCACCCACAATTCCAGGCCGTTATCGACGCCGCGCAGGAAGGCGACCTTGCTGCCGTCCGGCGACCAGGAAGGCGAGACGAAGCGCGCATCCGCCGGCAGCGCCACCGGCCTGATCTGGCGCGTGCCGAGGTCCTGAAAGGACAGAGCATTGAGCCAGGCGAGGCGGCTGTTGGCCGGGCCGTTGTTGCGCGGGTTGATCCGGTAGCCGCCGAGGTGGAGCATCGGCTCGGCCAGTTCGGCGATCGGCGGCAGGTTCGCGCGGCCGAGCAGGGCGATGGTGCGGCGATCCGGGCTGACCGAGGGCGTGGGCGGCGGCGGCGTGTCGAGGATCTGCGCGATCGGGGCAGGCGGATCCATGTAGCTTGTGCCGTCAGCGGCCGGGGCGTCCTGCGCGTGAGCCGGCCACGCCAGCAGCAACCCGGCCAGCAATGCCGGCGACAACCTGCGAATCATACAATTCCTCCCGAGGGTTGACGGGAAACTGGCAGTCGCCAAGCGGTCTGGCAATCGGCTTGGCGCAGACTGCTTTGCACCTGAATCGTCACCCCGGACTTGATCCGGGGTCCACCTGGCCTTTCGTGAGCGGTAAGAAGGTGGATGCCGGATCAAGTCCGGCATGACGAAACGGGGTTAGATTGGGCTGACCGTCTAACGCACCGCCGCTGCGACCGGCTCGATCCGCTCCGGCGCGTTGGCGACCACGGAAAGCATCGCCGTCCAGGCCGCGACATTTTGGCGCAGCTGGGCGGGATCGACCTTGTCCAGCGTGTCGTCCGGCGTGTGGTGATAATCGAAATAGCGCGTGCCGTCCTGGTTGAGGTCGATCGCGGCGACGCCCGATCGCGCCCATGCGCCGAGATCGGCCCCGGCGCCGGCCGGCGCGCGGTTCACGGGGATGCCGAGCGGAGCCAGGGCAGCGGTCACCCGGCGCTGCAGATCCTGGTTGCCGGCGGCGAAATTGAAGGCGACGCGCCAGACCCGGTCCGCGCCGAAATCGCTTTCCGCGACCAGCACGACGTCGTTCGCCGCGCGGTGGCGGCGGAAATGCTCGTTGCCGCCGAACAGGCCGACTTCCTCCGCGCCGAACAGGACGACGCGGATCGTGCGGCGGGGCTGCCCGGCGCGCATGATGCGGTGCGCCGCCGCGGTGGTGATGGCGATGCCGGCGGCATTGTCGATCGCGCCGGTGCCCAGGTCCCAGCTGTCCAAGTGGCCGCCGATCAGGATCGCGCCGGCGCTCGGGTCGCTGCCCGGCACTTCGGCGATGACATTGCCCGACTGGCGTGTGCCGATCTGGCGCGGGGTCAGGACGAGGCGGAGGCGCACCGGCACGCCGCGCGCCGCGGCGCGGGTGATGATGCGCTGCATCTGCTCGGCATCGGGCAGGCTGAGCGCGGCGGCGGGAATCGGCCGCGCGCCTTCGCCGAAGCTCTGCACGCCGGTATGCGGATTGCGGTGATAATCTGTGCCGATCGAGCGGACCAGGATCGCCGCCGCGCCGCGCTGCGAGGCCAGGGTCGGGCCGTCGCGCCTGGCCGCGCCGAATGGGCCGTAGCCGCTGCCGTCCTGATTGGCCTGCATGTTGTGGCTGACGAAGACGATCTTGCCGCGGGCTTCGGCGGCCGGGGCGGCACGGAAGGCCTCCATACTGTCATAGCCGACGACTTCGGCTTCGATCCCGCGGGCCGGAGTCGCGCCGCTGTTGCCGAGGGCGGTCAGCACGAGCGGCTGGGGGAAGGGGACGATGATTTCTGCCCGCTCCTCGCCGCGCACCCAGACGGGCATGTCGAACGTCTCGATGCGCACGTTCGAGAAGCCGAGCCCGCGCAGCCGTTCGGCCGCCCAGGTCCGCGCGCGCGCTTCGGCTTCGGTGCCGGCGAGGCGCGGGCCGACTTCGGTGGTGAGGTCCTCGACCAATTGCCAGGCGAGGCTGTCGTTGCGCAGCGCCTCGTCGCGCATGGCGGCGGTATCGGGCTGGGCGATGGCGGCGGAGGTGGAAAGCAACAGGGCGGCGGCGAGCAGGGCTTTT
>JBBSLM010000432.1:0-2185 GCA_038255245.1 Sphingomonadales bacterium | reverse complement strand
CTCGCCGAGATCGACCGCGCCATCGCCCGCGCCCGCGCCCGGAACTGAGCCCGCCCTTCACTTTCCCTCCGCGCCGCGCCACATGCAGTGCATGGGCGCGGCGCATTTCGATGAGGTGGCTCCCGGCATTCGCCGGCTGCTCGCCCCCAATCCGTCTGCTTTCACCTTTACCGGCACGCAGACCTATGTGGTCGGCACGCACGACGTGGCGGTGATCGATCCGGGGCCTGACGATCCCGCCCATGTCGCCCATCTGCTGGAGGCGCTGGGCGACGAGAAGGTCACGTCCATCCTCGTCACCCACACCCATCGGGATCACAGCCCGGCGAGCCGTCCGCTGGCGGCGGCGACCGGCGCGCCGATCATTGGCTGCGCGCCGCTCGCGATCCCCGACGACGGGCCACGCGCCGACGCTTCTTTCGACTTCGATTACGCCCCCGATGTCGTGCTGGCCGATGGCGGCCGGGTCGCGGGCGACGACTGGACGCTGGAGGCGGTGGCGACGCCGGGGCACACCTCCAACCATCTTTGTTTCGCCTGGCCGGAACGCGGCGCGCTCTTCACCGGCGATCATATCATGGGCTGGTCGACCACCATCGTCTCGCCGCCCGACGGCGACATGGCCGCCTATATGGCCAGCCTCGAGCGGCTGCTGGGGCGCGACGACCGGGTCTTTTATCCGACCCACGGCCCGGCGATTACGGAACCGAAAGCCCACGTCCGCGCTCTGATTGCACACCGCAAGATGCGCGAGGTGCAGATTCTGGCGGCGCTTCAGGACGGGGAGGGAATCATTACCGACATGGTGCCGATGCTTTATCGTGAGGCCGATCCGGGTCTCTTCCCGGCCGCGGCGCGCTCGGTGCTGGCCCATTTGCTCGATCTTGAGGCGCGCGGCCGCGTGACTCGGTCGGGCGAGTTTTGGGGGCTCGCGGCATGAGGCGGCTCTCCGGCGTCGCCAGTCTCGCCCGGCAATATCGCTGGGCGATCCCGCTGGGGGTCATTGTCGGCTTGCTGCTGGCGGGCTTCTTCCTGCTCCGCTGGATGGGCAGTTGGTTCGACGCGCCGGCGCCGCAGACGATCGCGTCCGCCAGCTTGCAATCGATGCGCGAGCAGCAGCGCCTGACGACCTTGTCCGCGCGCTATGTCGCGGTGGTGACGTCCACCCAGTCGCGCGCCGGCGGGGCGCTGGAGGCGCAGAAGACCCTGATCATGCCCGGCGACGTCCGCTACGAAGTCGATCTCGCCGCGCTGCGGCAGGAGGATCTGCGCTGGGACGAGGCGACGCGGACCTTGCGCGTGACGCTTCCGGCCCTGCAAATCTCGCAGCCGGCGGTGGACCTGAATGCGGTCCAGGAAATCCGCAACAACAGCCTGCTCTTCACCCTCACCGACGCGGAGCGGACGCTGGACGGCGCCAATCGCGAGGCGGCCTTGCGTTCGCTCAGCCAGCAGGCGCAGCAGGCGCTGCCGATCCGCACCGCACGCGAATCGGCAAAGCGCGCGATCGCGCGCAGCTTCGCCATGCCGCTGCGCGCGGCCGGGCTGGACGTCACGGTCGAGGTGCGCTTCGCCGACGAGCCGAGCGCGGAGCCGAGCTACGTCGATCAGTCGCGATCGATGAACGAAGTGCTCGGACGACCAGTCGAGGTCCGAGACAAATAGCGCCCACTTCGTCATCCCAGCGAATGCTGGGATCCCGCTACTTCCAACCCAGGTCAGGCAGGTCGCCAGATTCCAGCTTTCGCTGGAATGACGGGGTAACAAATCCTACATACTCCACTGGAGGGAAGCCTGAAATGAACGCACCGAATATGCGCCTGACCGGGCTGGACCTGCGCGCCGAGATCGAGCGGCTGCGCCGGACACGCAACGCAATCATCCTCGCCCATTATTACCAGAAGCCGGAGTTGCAGGACCTCGCCGACTTTGTCGGCGACAGCCTGGACCTGTCGAAGCGGGCGGCCAGCACCGATGCCGACGTCATCGCCTTTTGCGGCGTGCGCTTCATGGCGGAGACGGCGAAAATCCTGTCGCCGGACAAGATCGTGGTGCTGCCGGACATGGACGCCGGCTGTTCGCTCGAGGACAGCTGCCCGCCGGACCAGTTCCGGCGCTTCCGCGAGGCCCATCCGGACCATATCGCGCTGACCTACATCAATTGCTCGACCGAGGTGAAGGCGCT
>JBBSLM010000431.1:0-2192 GCA_038255245.1 Sphingomonadales bacterium | reverse complement strand
GAGCGGCACCGGCTGGCGCCTCCCGCCCGACGTCAGCGTCGCGGTCGAGCCCGATGGATTGAAGCGCTGCTCGATGAAGCGGATCGGCTGCAAAAAGCCCTCGGTCCCGGCCGGCTCGAGGCCCAGGCGGGTGAGTTCACGCACGATATGATCGACCGCGCGCATATGGCCGGGCGTGCCGGCGGCGCGGCCCTCCATTTCATCGCTCGACAGAATCGCGACCTGCTCCTGCCAGCGCGTCGCGCGCTCGGCCGGGCTCGGCGCCGTTTGCGCCAGCGCGGGCGTCCCGGCGGCCAGGATCAGGGGCAATAACCAGAGCTTACGCATACTCGTCTCCTCTCGACGCGGGCCTCATCGCACACACCAAGCCACGACGCAATTTGTCGGTTGTTCCTTTTATGTTCTCGTCGTAGAATCTTTGCGTGACTCGCCCAGACGCCCGCTCCGGCCGTGGTGCGCCCGAGAATCGGACGCCGACGCGCTTCAACCTGCCGACCCGCGAGGCCGACGGGGACTGGCTGGACGAGCGCGATGGTTTGGACGGCGAGACGCCGCTGCGAACGACCGTGGCGGTCGAGGAACCGCGCACGATCATCTCCCGCAATCAGTCACCCGACATCGGCTTCGACCGCTCGATCAACCCCTATCGGGGCTGCGAGCATGGCTGCGTCTATTGCTTCGCGCGGCCGACCCACGCCTATCACGATTTGTCGCCGGGGCTGGATTTCGAGAGCAAATTGTTCGCCAAGCCCAATGCGGCGAAGCTGCTGCGGGCCGAACTGGCCAAGCCGAGCTATGTCTGCCGACCGATGGCGCTCGGCACCAACACCGATCCCTATCAGCCGATCGAGGGCAAATGGCGGATCACCCGCAGCATATTGGAGGTGCTGGCGGAGTGTCGGCACCCCTTCACGATCACGACCAAGTCCGACCGGGTGGTGCGCGACATCGACATCATCGCGGCGATGGCGGCGGAGCAGATGGCCAATGTCGCGATCTCGATCACCTCGCTAACCCCCGAAATCTCGCGCACGCTGGAGCCCCGCGCGCCGTCGGGACGCAAGCGTTTGGCGGCGGTGAAGCGGCTGGTCGAAGCCGGCGTGCCCTGCATCGTCGCGATCGCGCCGGTGGTGCCGCAGGTGACCGATCATGAGCTGGAAGAGATTGTCGAGGCGGCGGCGGAAGCGGGGGCGAAGGGCGTTTTCTACCTGCCGGTCCGCCTGCCCTACGAAGTCGCGCCCTTGTTCCGCGCCTGGCTCGACGAGCATCATCCCGACCGCGCCGACAAGGTGATGCACACCATCCAGGCGATGCGCGGGGGCAAGGACAATGACCCGAACTTCTTTACCCGCATGCAGGGCTTCGGGCCGTGGGCCGACCTGCTGCGCGCCCGCTTCCAGCGCGCTGTGGCCAAGGCTGGTTTTCCCCCGAAACGCCCGCCGCTGCGCACCGATCTGTTCGAGCCGCCCCAAGGGCCGCAATTGCGGTTGTTCTAGAAAGCTCCTCTCCCCTTGCGGGAGAGGGCTAGATGCTAAATCGACCGCGAAATCACTTCCTTCATGATCTCGTTGGTGCCGCCGAAGATGCGGGTGACGCGAGCGTCGCGCCAAAGGCGAGCGATCAGATATTCGTTCATGTAACCGGCGCCGCCATGCAGCTGCAGCGCGGTGTCGCAGACTTCGCCTTGCAATTCGGTATGCCACAGCTTCGCCGCGGAGGCTTCGGCGGCGGTCAGTTCGCCCGCGATGTGGCGCTTGAGCGCCCAGTCGAGATGGGCCCAGCCGACCTGCAATTTCGTCTTCAGGTCGGCCAGCGTGAAGCGGGTGTTCTGGAAATCGAACACGGTCTTGCCGAACGCCTTGCGCTCTTTGGTGAAAGCGACCGCCTCGTCGAACGCGCGCTGGGCCGAAGCCTGCGCGCCGACCGCGATCTGCAGCCGCTCCTGCGGCAGCTGGTTCATAAGGTAAGCGAAGCCCGCCCCTTCCGCGCCGATCAGATTGGCGCACGGTACGCGGACGTCCTGGAAGAACAATTCCGAGGTGTCCTGGCCGTGCAGCCCGATCTTGTCGAGGTTGCGGCCGCGCTGGAAACCGGCGCGGTCGGATTCGACCAGAATCAGCGAGGTGCCCTTGGCCCGCTCGGCCGGGTCGGTCTTGACGAAGACGATGATCAGATCGGCCTGCTGGCCATTG
>JBBSLM010000430.1:0-2207 GCA_038255245.1 Sphingomonadales bacterium | reverse complement strand
TCAGGCGATCTCGACCTGCTCGACGTTCAGCCCTTCGGCGCGGATATCGGCGATCAATTTGTCCATCTGGCTAACGTCGCGCGCCTCGCACTCGATCTCGATAAAGGCGTCCTTGGCCGGCAGCTTGGTGAAGATGCGCTGATGATTGATCTCGATGATGTTCACACGGTTCTTCTCGAACATCCGCACCACGGCGAACATCGCGCCGGGCCGGTCGTGAATCTGGATGCGCAGCCGCGTCATCCGTCCCTGCCGGGCGAGGTCGCGCAGCAGCACGGTGGCGAGCAGGCGGGTGTCGATATTGCCACCGGTGACGACCACGCCGCACTTGCGCCCGGCAAAGCGCTCCGGCTTCGCCAGCAGAGCCGCGAGGCCGGCGCCGCCCGCCCCTTCCGCGACCGTCCGCTCGAGCTGGATCAGCAGGGCGACGGCCGTTTCCAGATCGCGTTCGGAGACCAGCATGATCTCGTCCACAAGGGCATCGACGATCGCGCCGGTAATCTTGCCCGGCCGCTTGACCGCAATGCCTTCCGCGATCGTATCGCCGACGCAGGGCAGGTCCTGGCCGTTGACCTTGCAATACATGGACGGAAACAATTCGGCCTGGACGCCGATTATCTCGATGTCCGGCCGGATCGCCTTGGCCGCGATGGCGATGCCCGCGATCAACCCGCCGCCGCCGATCGGCACGACCAGCACGTCGAGGTCCGGCACTTCCGCCAGCATCTCCAGCCCGACCGTGCCGGCGCCGGCGACGATCATCTCATTGTCGAACGGCGGCACGAAGGTCAGGCCGCGCTCCTCGGCCAGCGTCAGCGCGCAGGCCAAAGCCTCGTCGAACGTGTCGCCCTCCAGCACGATCTCGGCGCCGTGCCGCTCGGTCTGCGACACTTTCACGGACGGCGTCGGCGCCGGCATGACGATGGTGGCGGGCACGCCGAGGCGCTTGGCATGATAGGCGAGCGCCTGCGCGTGATTGCCGGCCGACGCGGCGATCACGCCCTTCGCCCGCTGCTCCTCTCCCATCAGCAACAGCCGGTTCAGCGCGCCGCGCTCCTTATAGGCGCCGGTGAACTGGAGATTCTCGAGCTTCACATAGACCGTCGCCCCGGTCCGCTCGGACAGCGTCTCGCTGAGCAGCATGGGCGTATGGACGACCTGCCCCTCGATCCGCTGCGCGGCGGCCTCGATGTCGGCGAGCGTGACGGGAAGCGGGGATACCGTAGCGGCAGAAGTGGCCATGGCGGGGTTGGTAGACCCATCTGGAATGAGGCGCAATTCGGGCCTAGGCTGTCCGCATGATCCGCTTCCTGCTCGGCCTGCTCGGCCTGATCGCGCTCGCCGCTCCCGCCGCCGCGCAGACCCTCATCACCAACGTCAATGGCTATACGATCGGCGACGACGGCTCGCTGATCCGCTTCCGCGGCCTGCTGATCGGCGACGACGGCAAGATCATCACGACCTTCACCGGCGCGCCTACCGTGCGCCACGCCGTCGACCGGACGATCGACATGGGCGGGCGCACCATGCTCCCCGGCCTGATCGACGCGCACGGCCACGTCATGGGCCTTGGCGTCGCCGCGCTGCAGCTCGACCTCAGCGACACGAACAGCCTGGCCGAGGCGCAGGCGCGCATTCGCGACTATGCCGCCGCCAATCCGGGCCTGCCCTGGATCATCGGCCGCGGCTGGAATCAGGAGCGCTGGAACCTCGGCCGCTTTCCGACCGCCGCCGATCTCGATTCAGTGGTCGGCGACCGGCCGGTCTGGCTGAGCCGCGTCGATGGTCATGCCGGCTGGGCGAACAGCGCCGCGATGCGCGCCGCGGGCATCACGCCCGAAACGCAATCGCCGAGCGGCGGCCGGATCGAGCGCGACGCCAGCAACCGCCCCACCGGCATTTTCGTCGATGCCGCAGAAGGCCTGATCAACCGCCACGTGCCGCCGCCGACCCCCGCCTTCCTCGACAATGCGCTGGCGCAATCGCAACGCCTGTTGCTGTCGATGGGCATCACCGCGGCAGCCGACATGGGCACGAGCGCCGACGACTGGAACGTGATGCGCCGCGCCGGCGATGCGGGCGAACTCAACATCCGCATCATGTCCTACGCGTCCGGGATCGAGGCATTGCGCTCGGTCGCCGGGCACGGGCCGACCGAATGGCTGTACGACGGCCGCCTGCGCATGGGCGGGATCAAGATTTACAGC
>JBBSLM010000429.1:0-2221 GCA_038255245.1 Sphingomonadales bacterium | reverse complement strand
CTTCACCTCCAGCGTCTCGCGATTGTAGCGGGCGCCGTGGCAGACGTCGCAGGTGACGTAGACGTCGGGGAGGAAGTGCATCTCGATCTTGATCAGCCCGTCGCCGGTGCACGCCTCGCAGCGGCCGCCCTTGACGTTGAAGCTGAAGCGACCGGGCTTGTAGCCGCGCGCCTGGCTCTCGGGCAGCCCGGCGAACCAGTCGCGGATCTGGGTGAAGGCGCCGGTATAGGTCGCGGGGTTTGAACGGGGCGTGCGGCCGATCGGCGACTGATCGATGTCGATCACCTTGTCGAGATATTGCAGCCCCTCGATCTTGTCGTGCGCGCCGGCGACGATGCGGGCGCCGTTCAGGTGCCGCGCGGCGCCCGCGTAAAGCGTGTCGATGGTGAAGCTCGATTTTCCGCTTCCGGAAACGCCGGTGATGCAGGTGAAGGTGCCGAGCGGGATGCTCGCGGTGACGTCCTTCAGATTGTTGGCGCGGGCGCCCTTCAGCGTCAATTTCTTGCCATTGCCCTTGCGGCGCTTGTCCGGGACCGCGACCGAACGCCGCCCGGTGAGGTAATCGGCGGTGAGGCTGTTGGCGTTCGCCAGCACGTCCGCCAGCTTGCCCTGCGCGACGATCTCGCCGCCGTGCACGCCCGCGCCCGGCCCCATGTCGATCACATAATCGGCGCTGCGGATCGAATCCTCGTCATGCTCGACCACCAGCACCGTGTTGCCGAGATCGCGCAGCCGGCGCAGCGTCACCAGCAGCCGGTCATTGTCTTTCTGGTGGAGCCCGATGCTGGGCTCGTCGAGCACGTAGAGCACGCCGGAGAGGCCCGAGCCGATCTGGCTGGCGAGGCGGATGCGCTGGCTCTCGCCGCCCGACAGCGTGCCACTGGTGCGGTTGAGGTTCAGATAGTCCAGGCCGACATTGTTGAGGAAGCCGAGCCGTTCGTTGATTTCCTTCAGGATCGCGCGGGCGATTTCGTTTTGCTGCGGATTGAGTTTTTCCTCCAGCGTCGAGAACCATTCCAGCGCGTGGCGGACGGCGCGGCGGGAGGACATGCTTATGTCCTCGCCGGCGATCTTCACCGCGAGCGGCTCGGGCCGCAGCCGCGCGCCGTGGCAGGTCTCGCACGCGGCGGCGGACTGGTACTTGCTCAATTCCTCGCGCATCCACGCGCTCTCGGTCTGCAACATGCGGCGGTTCAGATTGCCGATCACGCCCTCGAACGGCTTCTTCACGTCATAGCTTTTGCGGCCGTCGATGAACGTCAGCGTCACCGGCTTGCCCTGCGTACCGTGCAGGATGACGTTTTGCTGCTCCTCGCTCAGCTCGGCCCAGGCGGTGTCGAGCGTGAAATCGTACGCCTTCGCCAGGCTGGCCAGCACCTGCATATAATAAGGGCTTGGCGGGTTGGATTTGGCCCAGGGCACGATCGCGCCCTTCTTGAGCGTCAGCGCCGCGTTAGGCACGACCAGATTCTCGTCGAACAATTGCTTCTCGCCCAGCCCGTCGCAGGCCGGGCAGGCCCCCTGCGGCGCGTTGAACGAGAAGAGCCGCGGCTCGATCTCGGCGATGGTGAAGCCACTGACCGGACAGGCAAATTTCTCGCTGAAGGTGATCCGCCCCGGCGGCGCATATTCCCCCGCGACCAGCACCTTATCCGGCGCCTCACTGGCGGGCGCGGGATCCGCCGGGTCCAGATAGACCAGCCCCTCGGCCAGCTTCAGCGCCGTCTCCAGACTGTCCGCCAGCCGCGCCGCGATCCCCTCCCGGATCACGATCCGGTCGACCACCACCTCGATGTCATGCTTATACTTCTTGTCGAGGCTCGGCGCTTCCTCGATCGCGTAGAACTCCCCGTCGATGCGCACGCGGGTGAAGCCGTCCTTCTGCCACTGCGCGAGCTCCTTGCGATACTCGCCCTTGCGCCCGCGCACGACCGGCGCGAGCAATATGTGGCGACTGCCTTCGGGGAGCGTGACGATGCGGTCGACCATCTGGCTGACCGTCTGCGCGCTGATCGGCAGGCCGGTGGCGGGGCTGTAGGGCACGCCGACCCGCGCCCACAGCAAACGCATATAATCGTAGATCTCGGTCACGGTCGCGACGGTGGAGCGCGGGTTGCGCGACGTCGTCTTCTGCTCGATGCTGATCGCCGGCGACAGGCCGTCGATATGATCGACATCGGGCTTCTGCATCATCTCCAGGAACTGGCGCGCATAAGCGGAG
>JBBSLM010000428.1:0-2222 GCA_038255245.1 Sphingomonadales bacterium | reverse complement strand
GAGAAGAATTTGCCGGGCGACTGGCAGGCGCGGGCGGTGCGGATCGTCGACGGGCCGGTCGCGGCGGCGCTGGGGCGGCAGGCGGATTTGCTCGAGGACCAGCTGCGCCGCGCGCCGGACGTGGCGGGGGTGCATAGGCTGCCGCGCGGCGACGAGGCCTATGCCCAGTCGCTGCGTTATTTCACCAGCACAAGCATGACGGCCGAGGAGGTGTATCAGCTGGGCCTCAGCGAGGTCGCGCGGCTGACCGCCGAGGCCGAGCCGTTGCTCGCCGCGCAGGATATCGCGCCGGGGCCGATCGGGCGGCGGATCGCTTCGCTGGAGCGGGTGCCGGGGCAGATGTTCACCAACACCGACGCGGGCCGCGAGGAATTGCTGGCCTATCTGCGCGACTGGATGGAGCGGCTGCGGGCGCGCACGCCCGAGCTGTTCCGCTCGCTCCCCGTCAGCCCGATGGAGGCGCGGCGGGTGCCGCCGGCGATCGAGGTCGGTTCGGCCGGAGCCTATGCGCAGGGCGGCAATCTGGAAGGGACGCGGCCGGGCATTTTCTACATCAATCTGCAGGACACGTCGGCGCGGCCGCGCTTCGGGCTGCCGACGCTGACCGCGCACGAGGCGATCCCCGGACACCTCTGGCAGGACGCGATCGTCAACCGCGCCACCGACATCCCGATGTTCTTCCGCGCCACCGGCATCTCGGCTTTCGCCGAGGGCTGGGGGCTTTATTCGGAGAGCTTGGCCGACGAACTCGGGATGTACCGGGACGAGCCGCTGAGCCGGATCGGGATGATCCAGAGCTTCCTCTTTCGCTCGGCGCGGCTGGTGGTCGACACCGGCATGCACGCCAAGGGCTGGAGCCGCGAGCAGGCGATCCGCTATTTCATGGACACGGTCGGCCGGAACCGCGGCGCGACCGAGCGCGAGATCGACCGCTATGTCGCGCGTCCGGGCCAGGCCTGTGCCTACAAGATCGGCCACAATGAGATGCTGCGCATCCGCGAGGCGACGCGGCGGCGGCTGGGCGCGCGGTTCGACATCAAGGCGTATCACGATCTGGTGCTGCTGAGCGGGGATATGCCGCTGGAGGTGCTCGCCGAGCTGGCCGGAAATTGGGACGGGGCGTGATCTTCCTCGTCATTCCAACGAAAGCTGGAATCTCCCTCCCTCCGGTCGCACCACATCAATGAGATTCCAGCTTTCGCTGGAATGACGCGTTTCTCTATTGCATAATTATGCATCTATATGCATAGCGCCAACATGACGGTTAAAGTCGCCATTTTGGGAGCTTCGGGCTTCGTCGGTGCGGAGTTGCTGCGGCTGTGCGCGCAGCATCCCTCGCTCGCGCCCGCGCGGCTGTTCGGGGATAGCCAGGCGGGGCAGACGCTCGCGAGCGTGCATCCGCATCTGGCGCCGGCCTATGGCGCGCTGAAGGTCGAGCGGTTCGAGGAAGCGGCGCTGGACGGGGTCGACCTCGTGTTCGCGGCCTTGCCCCATGGCGAATCGCAGAAGATCGCGCCGGCGATCCTGGCGCGCGGCATTCCGTTCGTCGATCTGGGCGCGGATTTCCGGCTGGATACGGCGGAGGAGTATCAGCGCTGGTATGGTGAGCCGCACCAGCGGCCCGACCTGCTTAGCGCGTTCGTCTACGGCATTCCGGAGTTGAACCGGGATCGGATCCGCGGCGCGAAGGCGGCGGCGGCGGCGGGCTGCTATCCGACCTCGGCGATCCTGGCGCTGAAGCCGTTGGTGGATGCGGGCGCGATCGATCCGCGTTCGATCATCGTGGATGCGGCTTCGGGCGTCAGCGGCGCGGGCAAGGGGCTGAAAGAGGCGACCCACTTCAACAGTGTCGACGAGAATTTCGCCGCTTACGGCCTGCTCGATCATCGCCACACGGCGGAGATGGAGATGGCCTTGGGCGGCACCGTCTTGTTCACGCCGCATCTGGCGCCGATGAACCGGGGCATATTGGCGACTTGTTACGCGACCTCCACGTCGGACGCGGACCCGTTGGAAATATTGGCGAATGCCTATGCGGACGAGCCGTTCGTTTTTGTCTCCGAGGCCCTGCCCTCGACCAAATGGACCTTGGGTTCGAACGCGGTGCACCTCACCGCCCGCCGCGATCCGCGCACGGGCCGCGTCGTCGCGCTGGCCGCGCTGGACAATCTCGTGAAGGGCGCGGCGGGTCAGATGATCCAGTGCGCCAATCTGATGCTCGG
>JBBSLM010000427.1:0-2224 GCA_038255245.1 Sphingomonadales bacterium | reverse complement strand
TGACGTGACATGACCTGACTCTAGCCAGCACCTTTTCTCTGGCCTAGCCTGCCCGATTCAGTGCCGGCATGAGACCGGCCGCGGGGAGACGATGATGGCTACAGGCGCAGGCGGGCATATCCGGCTGAATTCGCATCCGGGCTCGCGCAAGCCGGCGCGCTTCCCGATCCACTGGGGCGCGGCCGGCGCCGACGCGCGCGGGCCGGTGATCGCCACGGTCAATTCCGGGCAGGACCGCAACGCGATCGGCGCGCATGGCGGCTCCTATTCCATCTATCGCGCGCTGGCGATTTCCTCGGGCGCGATGGATCCGCAAGCGCGGCCGGACCTGCACGACACCTCGCCGATCATCGATATCGGCCCGCATCCGCAATGGGACGATCCGGCCAAGATCGTCTCACTGGACCCGTGGGGTCACCGCGTCGCGCTCGATTATGGCGGGTTGATCGCGGATGGCATGGACATTCGCCCGTCCATCGCGATCACCAAGGCACGGCTGACGCTGCCGGAAATTCAGGGCGCGATCGCGGCGGGACGGCTGCAGGTCGATGGCGAACTGGTGCATGAAGCGGGCGACGTGTCGGTGACCAAGATCGCGGTCGATCCGGTCTGGTGGCTGCCCGGCATCGCCGAGCGGTTCGGCGTCGGGGAAGGGGCGCTGCGGCGCTGCCTCTTCGAGCAGACCGGTGGCATGTATACCGAATTGGTCACCCGCCCGGACCTCAGCGTCTTCCTGCCGCCGATCGGAGGCATGACGCTCTATATTTTCGGCGATCCGGAGCAGCTCGGCCACAAGCCGCTCACCTGCCGGGTGCATGACGAATGCAACGGCTCCGACGTCTTCGGTTCCGACATCTGCACCTGCCGGCCCTATCTCACCCACGGTATCGAGGAGGCGACGCGGGCGGCGCAGGAAGGCGGCGTCGGCCTGATCGTCTATAACCGCAAGGAGGGCAGGGCGCTCGGCGAGGTCACCAAATTCCTCGTCTACAATGCCCGCAAGCGCCAGCCGGGCGGCGACCAGGCCGCGACCTATTTCGAGCGTACCGAATGCGTCGCCGGGGTGCAGGACGCGCGTTTCCAGCAATTGATGCCGGACGTGATTCACTGGCTCGGCATCAGCCGCATCGACCGCTTCGTCTCCATGTCGAACATGAAGCATGACGCGCTGGCCGAAGGTGGCGTGGACATTGGCGAGCGGGTGCCGATCCCTGCCTGGCTGGTTCCCGAGGATGCCAGCGTGGAGATGGAAGCGAAGAAGGCCGCCGGCTATTTCACTCCCGAAGGCGCGCCAAGCGAGGACAGTCTGCGCAAGACGGTCGGGCGGGATCTGGGACGGTTCTAGTGAGAGGTCGGATTCAGGCGTCACATGTTCTGACTAGCCCCTCCCCCTTGTGGGGAGGGGTTGGGGTGGGGGCGCGAGCCGGTCAGGCTCGCAGAAGACTCTATTCGGCCGCAGACGCGGCCGAGCCCCCCACCCAACCCTCCCCCACGAGGGGGGAGGGCTTTTCATGAGTGCAGAATCCAAAATTCGAACCCTCCTCACCGCCGCCGCGGTGCGGGATCGGGCGCATGAGATGCTCGACCTGGCGATTGCCGGGGCGGTCGAAGGCTGGCGCGTCGATCTGTCGCGGCTCGACGCGGCGGCGCAGATCACTGCCCAGGTGACGCGGGACCAATATCCGGACCTCGTCATCCCCTTTCACGCCCGCGCCCGGCATTTTGTCGCGGGCGCGCCAGTGCTGCCGGAGGACCTGACAGAGCGCGGCAGCGCCGCCTTCGATCTGGTGATCCTGTCGGTGTTGCTCGACGCGGGCTCCGGGCCGGGCTGGCGCTTCGTCGATCCGGTCAGTGGCGAGACCTATGCGCGCTCCGAAGGCCTCGCGGTGGCCAGTCAGCGTATGGTGGAGAGCGGCGCGCTGGACGGCAGCGGCGAGGCTCTGGCCGCGCTGACGTCCGAAGCGCTCGCCGACGGTTTCCAGGTCTCGGCCGGCAATCCTCTGCTCGGCCTCGAAGGCCGCGTCGCATTGCTGCGCCGTCTCGGTGCGCAGGTTCTGGCGCGGCCGGACCTGTTCCCCGGCGCGCGGCTCGGCGGCCTGTTCGACGTGATCGCTGCGCGGGGCACGATCGCAGCCCCGGCCATTCTGGAATTGCTGCTGGATGCGCTCGGCCCGGTCTGGACCGGCCGGTTGGAGCTGCACGGGATACCGCTCGGCGATTGCTG
>JBBSLM010000426.1:0-2230 GCA_038255245.1 Sphingomonadales bacterium | reverse complement strand
GGCGGGCGATTTCATCACCCACGTGGACGGCCAGCTCTTCTTCGGCGGGACGCTCGATGAGGCGGTCGACAAGATGCGCGGCGCGCCGGGCACGTCGGTGCGGCTGCGCGTGGTGCGGCCGGGCCGCGACCAGCCGCTGGAACTGAATATCACCCGCGCGATCATCGACATTCCGGCGGTGCGCTCGGAGGTGAAGAACAATGTCGGCATCATCACCGTCACCACTTTCAACCGCAACACCACCGAAATGGCCCGCCGCGCCATCGCCGGGATGGAGCAGGGCCCGAACGCGCCGCTGGGCTATGTGATCGATCTCAGGTCCAATCCGGGCGGGCTGCTCGATCAGGCGATCGAGCTGTCCGACCTGTTCCTGGAGCGGGGCGAAGTCGTCTCGCAGCGCGGCCGGGCGCGGACGGACATCGAACGTTATTATGCCGAGCCGGGCGATGCGACCAACGGCAAGCCGATCGTGGTGCTGGTCGACGCCGGCAGCGCCTCGGCCTCCGAGATCGTCGCCGCTGCCTTGCAGGATCATCGCCGCGGCCTCGTCATGGGCGAGCGGACCTTCGGCAAGGGTTCGGTGCAGACCCTCGTGCCGCTCGGCAATGGCGCGACCGCGATCCGGCTGACCACGGCGCGCTATTACACGCCCTCCGGCCGCTCCGTGCAGGAAGGCGGCATTCAGCCCGACATCATCGTGCCGCAGCTCAGCGACCCGGACTATCGCTCGCGCACCCGCGTGCGTGAATCCGATCTGCGCCGCCACCTGGTGAACGAAGGCGCGATCCAGGACGATGTGATCCAGGACGATGGCCGCCCCGATCCGCGCTTCGCGATGACCGCCGAGCAATTGCGCGCGCGCAACATCGACGATTTCCAGCTTCACTACGCGCTGGAAACGATCGCCCGCCTCGGCCGCACCCGGCAGGCGACGGGCACGACCAACACCCCGTCGCGGCGGTGAGGTAGGGGTCGATGCTTAGGACGAAATCGCCCTCCCCCCTTGCGGGGGAGGGTTGGGAGAGGGGGCCGGCCGCGTCTGCGGCCGAAAAGACTCTTTTTGCGAGCGCAGACGCGCTCGCGTCCCCTCTCCCCAACCCCTCTCCCGCAAGGGGAGAGGGGCTTTGACCGCCCTTTCCCTTGCCAAGGCCTTGGCCCTGTTCGTGCCGGCGGCTTTGCTCGCCGGCGCCTATGGCTCGCAATATTGGGGCGGGCTGGTGCCGTGCGAGATGTGCTATTGGCAGCGCTGGCCGCATTGGGCCGCCCTCGGCCTGGCGATCGCCGCTTATGCCTTCGCCCGCATGCCCGATCGCGGCCGCAGCTTCGTCTGGCTGGCGGCGCTCGCTATTCTGGTCAGCGGCGGCATCGGCATCTGGCACGCCGGGATCGAGGCGGGCTATTTCGGCGGCATCACCTCTTGCTCCACCGCTGGCGGCGGCGCTTCGCTGGAAGAAATCATGGCGCGGCCGCTGATCCGCTGCGACGAGATCCAGTTCAGCTTCCTCGGCATCTCCATGGCGGGATGGAATGCGATCATTTCCGTTTCTGCTGCGTTGGTGATCGCATGGTTGAGCTTGAAGCGCCCCCAACGGCCGGTGACGACATGAGCGCCGCGCACTCCGGTTGGCGGCCTGGCGACCGGCGCGCGGACAGCGCCTCGATGCTGCGCGTCGACCAAGCCGGCGAATATGGCGCGACTCGCATCTATGCCGGCCAGGCGGCGGTGCTGGGCCAGGAGCATCCCACCGCGCGGCTGATCGCGCAGATGGCGAGCCAGGAGGCGCGCCACCTTTCCACTTTCGACCGGATGATGGCCGAACGCGGCGTGCGGCCGACCTTGCTGCAGCCCTTCTGGCACGTCGCCGGCCATGCGCTTGGCGCAGCCACGGCCCTGATCGGGCCGAAAGCGGCGATGGCCTGCACCGCGGCGATCGAGGACGAGATTGACGAACATTATGGCGCGCAGCGCGTCGCGCTCGGCCAGGACGACCCCGAATTGTCGGACCGCATCGCGGAGTTTCAGGCCGAGGAAGTCGAGCATCGCGACCTTGCTCTGGCCCACGGCGCCGAGGAGGCGGTCGGCTATCCCCTCCTTTATTCGGCGGTGCGCGCCGGTTGCCGTGCTGCTATCTTCCTGTCGAAGAGGATTTGAATCATGCGTGCCCCCCTTGCCCTCGCCCTGCTGCTCAGCGCCGCGCCCGCGGTCGCGCAGCCGACCACTGCCGATGTC
>JBBSLM010000425.1:0-2241 GCA_038255245.1 Sphingomonadales bacterium | reverse complement strand
GTCGATCCATCCCCAGCACAAGGCAGCGTCGATCGCTTGCGTCGGCGTGATGGATTTCAGCCCGGACTTCACCTTGTGAAGCTTGATCCACAGCTCGCGTTCGCGCTCGTGATTGGCCGCGAGCCAGGCGTAGAATTCGTCCTCGCCGACGAACTCCCGCACATGGGCCGGATCGACGACTACCGACGGCATCGCCTCATTCCCATTCGATCGTCCCGGGCGGCTTCGAGGTATAATCGTAGACCACGCGGTTGATGCCCTTCACTTCGTTCACGATCCGTGTTGCGACGCGGCTGAGGAAGGCGCTGTCATAAGGGTAGACGTCGGCGGTCATGCCGTCGGTGCTGGTCACCGCCCGCAGCGCGCAGACATAGTCGTACGTGCGCGCATCGCCCATCACGCCGACCGTGCGGACGGGCAGCAGCACCGCGAAGGCCTGCCAGATCGCGTCGTACAGCCCGGCATTGCGGATCTCATCCAGATAGATGGTGTCGGCCTTGCGCAAGATGTCGCAGCGCTCGCGTGTGACTTCGCCGGGGATGCGGATGGCGAGGCCGGGGCCGGGGAAGGGGTGGCGGCCGACGAAGGCCTGCGGCAGGCCGAGTTCGCGGCCCAAGGCGCGCACCTCGTCCTTGAACAGCTCCCGCAGCGGCTCGACGAGCTGCATGTTCATGCGTTCGGGCAGGCCGCCGACATTGTGGTGGCTCTTGATCGTCACGCTCGGCCCGCCGGTGAAGCTGACGCTTTCGATCACATCCGGATAGAGCGTGCCCTGGGCGAGGAAATCGGCGCCGCCGATCTTCGTCGCCTCCTCCTCGAAAATGTCGATGAAGGTCTTGCCGATCAGCTTGCGCTTGGCCTCCGGCTCGTCGAGCCCCGCCAGCCCGCCGAGGAAGGCGTCGGCCGCGTCCACATGGACGAGCGGGATGTTGTAATGATTGCGGAACAGCGAAACGACCTGCTCCGCCTCGTTGGCGCGCATCAGCCCGTGATCGACGAAGACGCAGGTGAGCTGCTCGCCGATCGCTTCGTGGATCAGCACTGCCGCGACCGCGCTGTCGACGCCGCCCGACAGGCCGCAGATCACGCGCCCCGAGCCGACCTGGGCGCGGATATCGGCGATCTTGGCGGCCCGGAACTCCGCCATCGTCCAGTCGCCCTTCAGGCCGCAGACATGGTGGACGAAGTTGGAAATCAGCTTGGCGCCGTCGGGCGTGTGCACGACCTCGGGATGGAATTGCGTGCCGTAATAGCGGCGCTCGTCGTCGGCGATCAAAGCGAAGGGCGCTCCGTCCGAGGTCGCGACGATGCGGAATCCCGGCGCGAATCTGGTCACCTTGTCGCCATGGCTCATCCACACCTGATGCCGCTCGCCGACCTCCCAAAGCCCATCGAACAGGGCGCAGGGTTCGCTCACGGTCAGATAGGCGCGGCCGAATTCGCCGCCTTCGCCGGTCTCATGCCCCGGCCGCACCTCGCCGCCCAGCTGTTGCGACATCACTTGCTGGCCGTAACAGATGCCGAGAATCGGCAGGCCGCTGTCGAACAGCATCTGCGGGGCGCGGGGGGAGCCTTCGTCGCACACCGAAGCGGGCGAGCCGGACAGGATGATGCCCTTGGGCTGCAACCGCTCGAACGCGGCCTCGGCCTGCGGGAAGGGGGCGATCTCGGAATAGACCCCGGCCTCGCGCACGCGGCGCGCGATCAGCTGCGTCACCTGGCTGCCGAAATCGACGATGAGGATGGTGTCTGTGGGCCGGACCGTCATGGCCGGTCGATAGGAAGCGGCCCGGCCGGAGTAAAGCGCGCGATGCGCCCCGGCCTTTGCGCGAGCGGCCGTGCTGTATTATCAGGCTAGTTCGCCCGTTCAGGCGCGGCTCACCAAAAAAGGCTAGTCGCAGCACCAGCATTCCCGTGTGGAGATTGAAATTGAAGGCTTTTTTGATGATCAGCGCCGCCGCTGCCGCGATTGCCGGCGGCTTTGCATTTACCCCGGGCGCCTCGCAGCCCGCCGCCACAACCCCCGCCGCGACCAATCCTTTGCTCGCCGACTGGACCGGGCCTTATGCGGGCGTACCGCCCTTCGGCCAGGTGCAGCCGGCCATGTTCCCTGAAGCGTTCACCGCCGGGATCGCGCAGCGCCGCCAGGAAGTCGCCGCGATCGTCAACCAGCGTTCGGTGCCGACCTTCGAGAACACCGTCGAGGCGCTTGAGCGCTCCGGCAAATTGCTCGATCGCGTC
>JBBSLM010000424.1:0-2250 GCA_038255245.1 Sphingomonadales bacterium | reverse complement strand
GCGCAGGGCGGGGTGGTGCTGGAAACGCCGGACGGGATCGAGAGCCTGCGCTGTTCCGGTCTGCGCGAGCAGCTGGAATATGACGGCGTGCCCGTCGGCCTCTCGGCGCGGCCGACACTGTCCGTCCGCACCCGCGCGACCCGGCCGGTCGAGGCGGAAGTCACCTTGTCCTACCTCGCCACCGGCTTCGACTGGCAGGCCAATTATATCGCCGAGCTTGCCGACGATGGCCGCAGCATGCGGCTGTTCGCCTGGCTGACCCTGGCCAGCACCGACGAAACCAGTTTTCCCAATGCCGATACGCAGGCGGTGGCCGGAAGGCTCAATTACGAGCGCGCGCAAGTCCCGCCGGCCGAAGGCGGGCCACTGCAATTGCGCTGCTGGCCAAGCGCCACGACCAGCGACATCCCGCTCGAGCAATATGAGCGGCCGCCGTTGCTGCTCGGCGGCATGGACGCCCTGCCCGCGCCGTCACCGCCAGGCGAGGTTATGACCGTAACGGGGAGCCGGGTAGCCCGGGGGTTGGTGTCCAATTCTCCGGTCTCCGTCGTCGCGGTGCAGGAAGAACTTGGCGACCTGAAGCTTTACCGCATTCCGGAGCCAGTGACCGTCGCCGCCGATGGTCAGAAGCAGGTCGCCTTGCTGGTCCGCGACAATGTGCCGGTGCAGACTGTCTACCGCGTCCGCACCGGCGCCAACGCGACCGGCGAGATCGCGCAGGCGCAGCGCGTGCTGGTCACGCGCAATCGCGAACTGGAACGGCTCGGCGTGCCGCTGCCCGCCGGGCCCGTTGCCGCCTTCGTCAGCCGGGCCGGCGCGCCTTTCCTGATCGGGCAGGGCAATATGGCCGATTATGCGGTCGGCGAGGAGGTGGAGATCGAGATCGGCGCTTCCCCCGGCGTTCGCGTCAGGCAGGAGCAAGTGGGATCGAATGCGGCCGCCGGCTGGACCGACTATCAGATCATCGTCACCAGCGATCAGGGGCGGGCGATCGACTTCGAGCTGGAACTGCCGCTGCCCGCCGACACGCGCATCGTCCGCCCCCGCCTGGCGGAGCGCGACGGCTTTCCGCTCTGGCGGGTCTCCGTCCCGGCCAACGGCACGCAGATCCTGCGCTACCGCCTGCAGCGCAACACGCTGCGGCGCTGACACCGCTCATGCCATTGCTTGCGCTCCCGTAACGAAAAGCGGAGGCTCCCGTGTGCGGCGACTCGGCTTGGCCGCGTATCGGAGGGAGCGATGACCACCACGACGTATAGTTTTCCGAGTGCGACCGCGTCGATCAGCTGGCTCGATGCGGCGGGCAACACGATGATCCGCGTCTATTCCAGCGACGGCTACACCGTGACCGAGCAGCAGTGGGACGGTTCCACCTGGTCGGCGACCGGATTCAAGGAAGCCGGGTCTGCCGTTTCCGCCACGTGTCAGGTGCGTTCCGGAACCGCGTGGATCCGCGTTTATTGCACTGCCAAGGGCCAGACCACGGAATATTGCTGCGACGATGGCGCGACCTGGTACCAGGGCGGCTATCCGAGCCCCGGCGGCTGAGGGGCGATTAGCGCTTCACTGGCCGCGGGCGGTGATTTTCGTCCAGCGCGACGAAGGTGAACAAAGCCTCGGTGACCTTCACTTCGCTGCGGCCGCGATCCCGGGCGGCGACCACTTCGATCCGGATCGCGATCGAGGTGCGGCCGATCCGCTCGACCCAGGCATAGACCGAGATCACGTCGTGCAGCAGGATCGGCTGGATGAATTCCATCGCCTGAATGGCGACGGTGGCTACCGGGCCTTCTGCCTCGCGCGAGGCAACGATGCCCGCGGCGATGTCCATCTGGCTCAGCACCCAGCCGCCAAAGATATGGCCGTTGGAATTGATGTCGCCGGGACGTGGCACGACGCGGAGAATGGCTTCGCCCTTCTTGGGCGCTGGCTGGGGGGTCTGGTCGTTCATGCCAGACCCCTTGAACGCGCGTCCTTGAACGATCAAGCGCCGGGTCCTAAGCTTCCGCGCAATAAGGAGAAGGTCATGACCATCGCCGCGATCCTGGAAACGCGGGCGGGAAGCGAGCCCGTCACGGTCGAGCGCGGTCGGCCGGTGCGCGAAGTGATCGCCTTGCTGTCCGAACGGAAGATCGGCGCGACGCCGGTGATGGACGGCGGCAAGGTCGCCGGGATCATGTCCGAGCGCGACGTCATCATCTGCCTGAACCGCGAGGGCGCGGCGGTGCTGGATTGGCCGGTCGAGAAGAT
>JBBSLM010000423.1:0-2255 GCA_038255245.1 Sphingomonadales bacterium | reverse complement strand
GCCGGCCTGTTCCGGCTGCCGGGGCTGAGCGTGGAGAGCAAGGGCGGCGCGGCCAGTGCCTTTGGGACGGGCGCGCTCGCGGCGTTCGTGGCGACGCCTTGCACCGGGCCGTTCATGGCGGCGGCGTTCGGGGCGACGATCATGCTGCCCGCGGCCGGGTCGCTGATCGTGTTCGGCGGGCTCGGGCTGGGGCTCGCCCTGCCCTTCCTGTTGCTCGCCTTCATCCCCGCACTGCGGCGCATGCTGCCAAGACCCGGCCCGTGGATGGGCAGGCTGCAGCGCATCCTGTCGGTCCCGATGTTCCTGACCGCGCTGGCTCTGCTCTGGGTTCTGTGGCGGCAGACCGGCAACAGCGGGCTCGCGCTGGGCCTGGGTGGCGCAGTCGCGCTCGGCATCGGCCTGTGGCTGATCCGCAGCCAGCGGCTCGCCGCCGTCGCCTTGCTGATCGTGGCAATCGCCGCGCCGCTCGTCTTGCTGCGGCCCGCGGCAGCGACGGTTTCGGCCGGTGCGCTCAATGCCGAGCCTTTCTCGGAAAGCCGACTCGCGCAGCTGCGTGCCGAACGCCGCCCAATCTTCCTCTATTTCACCGCCGACTGGTGCATCACCTGCAAGGTCAACGAAAATGGCGCGATGGCGAGCGGCCAGGTCGTCGACGCCTTTGCCGCGCGCAATGTCGCGGTGCTGGAGGGCGACTGGACGATGGGCGACGCCGCGATCGGGCGTTTCCTGGAGCGGCATGGGCGGCTGGGCGTGCCGCTTTACCTTTATTACCCGCCCGGCGGCGAGCCGCGCATCCTGCCGCAGCTGTTGAGCGCCGAGGACCTGGCCGCGCTGGCTGGTTAAGCTTTCCGGACGCGGGTTTAACCATATTTCAACCGCGCTGAGGCACTCCCGCCCTTGAGCCACAATGGCCGGGACGCCAGACGCACATGGACAGTTATCGCGGGTTTGACGAGGATGCCGCCTGGACGGCGAGCGCCGAGGACGAGCCGACGATCGAGCGGCCGCCCGAAATCGGCGTCGACGAGCGCCGCATGCATGTCCGCGCCTATAATTATTGGGTCTCTTTGCTGGGCGGGCGGGCCTATCCGTCGGTCGAAGATCTGCAGCCCGAGCGGATCGGCGATTTCGGCCCGCACAGCGTCTTGCTCGATTTCACCGGCGATCCGGACGATCCGATCATCTCCTATCTCGGCCCCGCCCTGCGCGCCGAATGCGCGCTCGACAGCGCCGTCACCCATATCAGCCAGGTGCCGAGCCGGTCCCTGCTGTCGCGGCTGACCGACCATTATTTGCAGATCATCGCCAACCGCGCGCCGATCGGCTTCGAGGCGGAGTTCCTCAGCGACCGGGGCGTGAACACGCTCTACCGCGGCATATTGATGCCGCTGTCCACCGACGGCGAGACGATCGACTTCATCTATGGCGTGATCAACTGGAAGCAGCTGGCCGACAGCGCGGCGACCGCCGAACTGTCGAGCGCGGTCGATCGGGCATTGTCCGCGGCGCCGGGATCGGGCGGCCTGCCGGTCTGGGCCGACGGTCCGAATGCCGTGCTCGAGGAAGACGGGCCGGAGCCGCAAGTTCCGGCCGATGAAGGCACGCTCAGCCTCTGGCCCGACGAAAGCATGGACAGCGACGAGCTCGATCCGCTGCCGGAAGATGCGGGCTTGGCCGACCGGCTGGAGCAGGCCCGGCAGGGCGCGGAAATTGCTCGCGGCGCCGATCATCGCAGCCGCGCAGCGCTCTACCGCGCGCTGGGCCTGGCCTATGATTTCGCTCTCGTCGCCGATGCACGGCCAGACGAATATGCCGACTTGCTCGAGGATGCCGGGCTGAAGGTCCAGGCGCGCGCGCCGATGACCGCGATCGTGAAGCTCGTCTTCGGCGGGGATTATGACAAAGGCCGTCTCACCGAATTTGCCGCGGCCCTGAGCTGGGCGCGGCGCAATGGCCTTGGCGCCGCTACGCTGGGCGCGACGTTGGAAGCCCATAAGGGCGGCCTGAAAGCCATGGTGGCCGAGGAGCGCGCCGCGCGCCGCCCGGCCGCCCGGCCCGACCGCAATGCGGTTCGCCGCGAAGCGCTCCGCCACGCCACGCCGATCGCCACGTTGAGCGAGATGGCCGACGGCCCGGCGGGCGAATTCGTTTTGCTGGTCGCCCGCACCGAAGGCGACGGCCGCGTCTCGATCGTCGCCCCGGCGCTGACCGACGCCCGCCTGATCGACGCCGCGATCGGCAAGGCCGCTATCCAG
>JBBSLM010000422.1:0-2256 GCA_038255245.1 Sphingomonadales bacterium | reverse complement strand
CATCGACGAGGATTTCAGCGTGCCCGGCCTGATGAACGGCGTGTTCGGCACCGCCAAGTGGATGGCGGCGCGGGCCGGGCGGGCGACCTCCCCCGCCAAGGCTGCAGCGGCGCGAGCGAACGGGGCGAAGGGAGGGCGGCCGCGGAAGGCGGGGTGAATTGAGGGAGCTGTCACCGTGATCCTGTCACAACCGAACCCGTGACCGTGGTGCGCGCTGCATTGGAAGAGAAGGGCAAAAGGGGTGCGGCAATTTTTGCCGCACCCCAACTTGCTACAGGCGCTTGCAGTGGGAGCAGAGCGGGTGTCCGCCCGTGCCGCTGCGGCGATTGTAGCTTTCGATGTTGTTGCCTTCCGTACACTTGTTGTCGTTATGATGGACCTGAGTGCCCGGCTTAATTGAATGGAATGCTGCTACCTTAGCCATGTTCTGGCCCTTTCGATGTTCGAGACGATAGGATAGAAAGGGCCGCGGCCGAGCCAAAAACTCGGCCACGGCGTTAGCGAACCGCTAGTGTCCGGGCCATGGACCACATGGCGCACCTCCTTTCCTGCGGGAGAGCGGCGCGCATTCCTTTCCACGGGCATGTGCGCGTCGCTGGGAGTGATGGCGGCGGCCGGTCATGGATCGGCCGCCGCTTTTCGTATGGTCGAGGGACTAGCTTCGATTGCTCGCTCATGAGCCATTGGAAGAAGCCACTTCTTGCCAATCAGGATGACTTTGCCATCCTCCTTAAGGCGCGAAAGTTGTGGGCTTAGGCTGGTCCTCTGAACTTCGGTCCGGCCATAAACGTCTGAAAAGAATGACAAAAGCTCGTTGGCCGTAGCTCCTCTTTGAAAGTGCTCCGCAAGAGCCTTTCGGACGAGTTCTTTGATGGTGAGACGTGCGTACGGCGACTGTTGGACTGAATAGTCTGGCTTCTTCTCGGCGGACTGCCCCGCCATAGGAAACTGAATCGACACCTGCTCGGGGCCATAATCGACCAGGGTAACTGCGCTCCGCGCCTTCCGCACTTCGGCAAGCTCGCGTTCAAGCGGAATGATCTGCTCGCGCAGGGATTTCAGCCGAGAGATGAGCTCAGCTTCATGATCGGCCAGAAGATCGCGCACGTGCCGCGGCATGCTTTCTCATAGCCGCCACGACTCTCAAAAGCAAGGACTCCGTTATCAATAACTCCCATTCCGACAACTCAATCGCAACGAGAAGAATCGGCTTCGAGTCTATCGGCTTATGGCGATTTCCGCATTCCGACGATGAACTGCGCGACGCGCTTCGCGAGAGAAAGCCAGCCTGTGTCTCCCGCAGGCTGGCTCGATCACCGACTCGGAACGCGACACACTCGTCAGTCGTGCACCCGTTCATCGGCGCCGATGTATAGCTGACGCCTGGTCTCGTGATAGAGCTTGCTCATCTCGGCGATGCTGGCTTCCGCCTCTTCCAGGGTTTCGGCGGACAAGTCCGCTTGCCATGGTGGCGAGGAAGGAGTCCGCGCTCCGCGTCCTGCTTCGCCGCGAAATCCCTTACTTCCTGCGTGATCTTCATCGAGCGGAAATCCCCCTCACCCCGTTCGGTCGCGTCGGCCGCTGCGCGGGCCTCGGCCCCGGGGCCGTACGGGAAGCAGAACCTACCACAAATGCGCTGGACGCGGCCCAACTCGCCTTTTATGCACCTCGCGCCACCTATCATCCTGATAGGGTTGGCTTATCTCCACTTTGGATGTACTTTTTTGGGGGGGTTCTATGAAGAAGGTATTGGCCGCGGTTGCGGCCTTGGTTTGCGTGCCCGGTGTTGCCGCGGCGCAGGATGCGGCGTCGCGCGCCAGCAATTTCGACGGTCCCCGCATCGAGGCGCGGATCGGTTGGGAAACGCCGACGGTGAGCGACGCCGGCAACGTCTACAAGATCGAGAGCGACATCTCGCTCGGCGGCGAGGTCGGTTTCGACTTCGCGCTCGGCAACAATGTCGTCGCCGGTCCCTATGCCGTCTACGAATTGTCGAACGTCAATCTGTGTGACGGCGCCGACTGCCTCGAAGAGGACAGCAACATGGCCGCCGGCCTGCGCGTCGGCGTCGCCGCGGGCAACACCATCCTGATCTACGGCAAGGTCGGCTATGCGCGGATCGATTTCACCGCGACCAGCGGCGCGATCAGTGCGTCGGAGGGCCAGGAAGGCGTGCAGGGCGCGATCGGCCTGAACGTGAATTTCGGCCGGAATTTCTACGGCATGGTCGAGGCGAATTACGCCGATTATGGCGAT
>JBBSLM010000421.1:0-2257 GCA_038255245.1 Sphingomonadales bacterium | reverse complement strand
TTCGACGGGCGTCTGCGCGGGGCTGAACACCGGCTTCGGCTCGGGCGACGATGCGGCGATCGTGGCCGAGAATCGCCGGCTGGCGCTGGACGCGGTGGCGCCGGGCGCGGCACTGGTCAGCGTCTATCAGATCCATTCCGAGCATGTGGCGGAGGTGGACGCGCCCTGGGCCGACGACGCGCGGCCGCATGCCGACGCGATGGTGACGGACCGGCCGGGCGTGGCGCTCGGCATCCTGACCGCGGATTGCACGCCCGTGCTGCTCGCGGACCGCGACGCGGGCGTGATCGGCGCGGCGCATGCGGGGTGGAAGGGGGCGTTTGCGGGCGTTTTGGAGAATGTCGTGACGGCGATGGAGCGGCGCGGAGCACGGCGGGAGAACATCGTGGCCGCTGTCGGTCCGGTGATCGCGCGCAAAAGTTACGAGGTCGATCAGGGCTTCTTCGAGCGCTTTGTCGCGGCCGATCCGGAAAATGAGCGCTTCTTCGGCGAGGGCAAGCCCGGCCACCACCAATTCGATCTGGAGGCGTTCGCCTTGTCCCGGCTCGCGGAGGCGGGCGTGACGCGGATCGAGGCGCTGGGTCTCGACACCTATGCCGATCCCGCGCGCTTCTACAGCTTCCGCCGGGCCACCCATCGCGGCGAGCCGGGCTACGGCCGGCAGCTGTCGATCATCGCCTTGCCCTGAGCCGTCACCCCGGACCTGATCCGGGGCCTGCCTTCTTGCCGTATCGACAAAAGCAGGCGGATGCCGGATCAAGTCCGGCATGAAGGGGGGAATGGAATGACCGCGGCGCGTTGGGGCTTCTGGGGCGGGCTTGCGCTGTTCGTGGCGATGCTCGCACTTCCCGCGCCGGAGGGCATGCCCGTTCCGGCGTGGCGGGCGGCGGCGCTCGTGGCGCTGATGGCGGTGTGGTGGATGACGCAGGCTTTGCCGCTGACCGCCACGGCGCTGGTGCCATTCCTCGCCTTCCCGATGATGGGGATCATGACCGCGGGGGAAACCGCCGCTTCTTATTGGTCGCCGATCCTGTTCCTGGTGCTGGGCGGGGCGATGATCGCGCTGGCGATCGAGCGGACCGGGCTGCACCGGCGCCTCGCGCTGGCGATCGTGAAGCGCGGCGGCGGCACGGCGGGGAGCATGCTCTTCGCCTTCATGACCGCGACCGCGATCATCTCCATGATCGTGTCCAACACCGCGACGACCCTGATCATGATGCCGATCGCCGTCGCGGTGATTCGGGCGGCGGGGATTGGCGAGAAAGTGACCGACGGCTTCGCCGGCGCACTGGCGATGGGCATCGCCTTCGCGGCGACGATCGGCGGTTTCGGCACAATCGTCGGGTCGCCGACCAACGCCATCGCGGTCGGCATCATCGATCGGCTGACCGGCACGCAGATCGACTTCCTGACCTGGGCGATGTTCGGCCTTCCCGTGGTGCTGATCACCATTCCGATCTGCTGGCTGATCCTGGTGCGGGTGCAGCATGTCCATCGGGCGGATTTCGATCCGAAAGCGGCGCAGGAAGGCATTGGCGAAGTCGGGATCTGGTCCAGGCCCGAGCGGCGGTTGGTGCCTTTGGTGGCGGCTGTCGTCGCGGGATGGGTGCTGTTGCCTCTGCTCACACCCTGGTTGCCGGGCGATGCGTTGACCGACGGGACGGTGGCGGTGTTGGGCGCGCTGGCCCTGTTCGTCATTCCCGACGGGACGGGGCGGCCCTTGCTGACCTGGGACGAGGCCAATCGTTCGCCCTGGGGCGTGATCATGATGTTCGGCGGCGGCCTCGCGCTCGCGGCGGGGATCGGCGAATCCGGGCTGGCCGGATGGGTCGGGACCGCGCTGGAGCCGCTCAACGGCGTCCATCCGGTGCTGATCTGCATCGTGCTGGTGGCGATCGTGATCCTGGTGACCGAATTCGCCTCCAACGTCGCGGCGGCCAGCGCGGCGATGCCGGTGGTCGCGGGACTGATCATCGCGACCGGGGCCGATCCGTTGATGCTGGCGATCCCAGCGGCGTTCGCGGCGAGCTGGGGCTTCATGCTGCCGGCCGGGACGGGGCCGAACGCGATCGCCTGGGCCACGGGGCACATCGCCTTGCCGCGGATGTTGAAGGCCGGCCTGCTGCTCGACCTCGCCGGCGTGGTGATCATGGTCGGAACGGTGTGGGCAATCACCTCCCTGATGGGCTAGGGGCTGCGGGCAAGTGAGCCCGGACTAGCCCTCCCCCTTGTGGGGAGGGTTGGGAGGGGGCCGGCC
>JBBSLM010000420.1:0-2258 GCA_038255245.1 Sphingomonadales bacterium | reverse complement strand
TTCATGGTCGGGGAGACAGGATTCGAACCTGCGACCCTCTGCTCCCAAAGCAGATGCGCTACCAGGCTGCGCCACTCCCCGACGCGGGGGGCCTTAGCCCCTCACTGAGCATCCGTCACCCCGGACTTGATCCGGGGTCCACCTTCTTCTGTCCTGGCTGAACGAAGGTAGGTGGATGCCGGGTCAGGCCCGGCATGACGAAGAACTATTGCGCCGCCGCTGGCCCGGCGGCCGTGGCGGGCGCAGCAGCGCGCGGCGGTGCGTTCTTGAGGTGGCGGTCGAGCCAGGTCGACATTTCCCACAAGGTGTGGCCGACCGATTCCCGCGCGCGATAGCCATGCGCCTCGACCGGCAGCACGGTGTATCGCACGTTCGCGCCATTGCCGCTCAGAGCCGCATAGAAGCGCTCGGTCTGGACCGGGAAGGTGCCCGAATTGTCGTCCGCCTGGCCATGAATCAGCAGGATCGGCTCGTTGATCCGGCGCACGTGGGTGAACGGGCTCATCTCCGTGTAAGTATCGACCGCTTCCCAATAGGTGCGCTGCTCGGCCTGGAAACCGAAGGGCGTAAGCGTGCGGTTATAGGCGCCGGAGCGGGCGATCCCGGTGCGGAAGATGTCGCTGTGGGCGAGCAGATTGGCGGTCATGAAGGCGCCATAGCTGTGCCCGCCGATCGCCATCCGGTCCGGCGTGGTGATGCCGCGCCGGACCAGTTCGTCGGCCGCCGCCTGCGCGCTGGACACCAATTGCTGGACATAGGTGTCGTTCGCTTCGGCCCCGTTCGCGCCGATGATCGGCATCTTGGGATCGTCGAGGATCGCATAGCCCTGGGTGAGCAGGAAAAGGTGGCTGGAACCGCCGGGGCGGACGAAGCGGTTGGGCTCGTCCACCACCTGGCCGGCGACCGCGGCGTCGGTGAATTCGGTCGGATAGGCCCACATCAGCACCGGCAGCGGCCCGTCTCGCGCCTGGTCGTAGCCCGGCGGCAGATAGAGCATGCCGCTCAATTGGACACCATCGGCGCGGCGATAGGTGATCAGCTCGCGGCGCACGTCGGTGAATTGCGGGGCGGGATCGGGGAAGTTGGTCAGCCGCACCGGCTCGCCGTCGGAAAGCTGGCGGACGAACAGATTGGGCGCGTCCGTGCGGCTTTCGCGCCGGGTCAGCAGCCGCGTGCCGGCGGGGTCGAGCAAGGCGACGACCGGCTCATAGTTCGGCATTTGCGACTGGTAGAGCGTCCGGCTCTGGCCGGTGGCGAGGTCCATGCGCGCGAGCAGAGGCAGTTCGCCCTCGCGGGTCGCGCCGGGCGCGGTCATGAAGATCCCGCGTCCGTCCGGTGTGAAGTGGATCGCGCTGAAGCCGTTGCCCAGCGAGCGCATCACCGGGAAGCCGGGATCGTTGTAGCGCTCCTGATAATTGCGGGTCAGCAGAACGCGGTTCTGGGCCGGACGCGACGGATTGACCGCGATCCGCGTCTCGCGGCGGGTGTTGAACCAGCGCGTGACCAGCATCGCGAAATCGTCGCGGCCCCAGATGATGCCGGCGAAGCGATCGGCCATGTCGGCCAGCGCGGTGGGCTGGGCCGAGAAAGGCGCGGCGAGCGTGAACAAACGGTCGCGGACGGCGACTTCGCGGCGGGCATCGCCGCCATCCTGCGCCTCGACCCAGGCGAGCGTATCCGGCCGGTCGGCACGCCATTGGGCGGAGCGCACGCCCGGCGCAACCGCGTCGAATTGCGGCGGCACGTCGTCGCGCAGTGGCAGGTCCGCGACGCTGTGGACGACGCGTCCAGTGAGGTCGGTCACGACGATCTCGGTCGGGAAGAGGGCGGCCGGGACGTGGTAGCTATAGGGCCGCTTCAGCCGGCTCTGCAGGATGTAGAGGCCATTCGGGCTCAGCGAGGCACTGATCACGAGGCCGGGCGCGCCAATCGCGCGCGGCGCGGCGCCGGTCACCGGCACCAGGGTCAACTGACTGGTGAAATAATGGTCGAACGCGGCCTCGTCGGCACGGCTGCGCAGCAGATCCTGATAGGTGCGGTTGGGGCGCGGGCGGCCTTCATTGACCTGGACGATCGGCCCGGTGGGCGTTTGTGCCTCGATGGGTGCGGGGCGGCGCCCGGCGGGGATCATCCGGACCAGCACGGCGCTGTTGTCGGGGAGCCAGTCGAGGCCGGTGCCGAAGGCGGCGTTGACCGTCGCATCGGTGAGCCGGCGCGCCTCGGCGCTGGCGGCATCGGCCACCCACAATTCCAGGCCG
>JBBSLM010000419.1:0-2261 GCA_038255245.1 Sphingomonadales bacterium | reverse complement strand
CCGCGGCGGACGATGGCGCCGGGGACCGCGCGGAAGCCTGCCGCGTCGAACTCATGGTCGCTCCACGCGGCGAACTTGCTCGGCACCTTGTCCCACCACATCGCGCCGCCGGGGCCGCCCGCAATCGGCGCCATCGGGTTGAGGCGAAAGGAGAGCAGCACGGCCTTCTTGAGCCATTGGTGGACGGTCCAGCCCTCTGCGGTCTTCTCCGCCACGCGGGCTTCGCCGCTGTCGAGCAGGGCCAGGGCGCGATCGACGGCGGTGCGGATGTCGCCCCTTGTTTCGGCGCCGAGCTGCTCGCGGTCTTCCCAGGCGGCTTCGATAATGGGTTGCAGGTCGGTCATGCGGAATCTCCCAAAATGTCGTGCAGCCAGCGGCCGATGTCGCTGACGGTGTAATCGATATGGTCGGGTAGGTGGCTGTGGCTGGCCTGTTCCGAACCATTGTCGACCCAGACCGTGGTCATGCCGAGCGCCTTTGCCGGGGCCAGGTTGCGGGCCATGTCATCCGCGAAGAGCGCGCGCGCCGGATCGATATCGAGCCGGGCGCAGAGCTTGGCATAGGCGCTGGGATCGGGCTTGGGGACATAATCCATCGTGTGGATGTCGTGCATGCCGTCAAAGGCGTTGGCGAGGCCGATCCGGTCGAGCACGCGGCGGGCATAGGCCTCGTCGCCATTGGTGAAGACGAACTTGCGGCCGGGCAGGCGATCCAGCGCCGCGACCAGGTCCGGGTCCGCGGTCAGCCGCGCCATGTCGATATCGTGCACGTAGGACAGGAAATCGTGCGGATCGACTTTATGCTCGCGCATCAGGCCGGACAGGGTCGTGCCATGATCGCGAAAGAAACTCTTCTGGATGCGGTGGCCTTCTTCCGGCCCGCAGCCGAGCAGGCGGCAGACATATTCGCCCATCCGCACATCGACCAGGCTGAACAGGTCGCTGGTGTGCGGGTAGAGGCTGTTGTCGAGATCGAACACCCAGGCGTCGATATGGGCCAGCGCGGGCGAAAGCGTGGGCGAAGCCATGGCGGGGCCGTAGCGGCTCGCACGCCGCTGCGCTACAATGGGCCGCAACAGTATGGTTGGAGAGTGACATGGTAAGCGTGTTTGTGGTGGCGATGGTGTTGCTGGCCCAGCCCAATGACGATCCGGGCGTGTGGCAGACGATCGGCCGCGACGCGGACGGCACGACAATCCTGCTCAATCCCGACACCGTGACCAGCGGCGAGAATGGGCCGGAAGCGATCGTGCGCATCCGCTACGCGCGGGCAGGCGCGGGCGGCGCGGTGCTGGCCGACTATCAGACCGCTTTCAACTGCTCGGCCCGCAGCGCGACGCGCCGGTTGATGGGCGAGCGCGACGCCAGCGGCGAGATCGTCAGCCGCCACGACGAAGGCGAGCGTGCGCCATCGGTGACGGCGGCGGCGGGGACGCCGATGGGCCGGGTGCTGGACCAGGTCTGCGAGATGACGGCGGGGGGATAAGCAAGAAGGATTGGGGCTTCGCTGCGCTTCGCAAGCCGCGAAGACGCAAAGGACCTCACGCGAAGCGTGCTTATTGCCCGGCATCGGCAATTTGAGGGCGCTTCGCGTCTTCCTTTTTGCGGCTTTGCGGCTTGCTGAGCGCAGCTCAGCCCCAAAATCTCAATCCCTCAGTCCCCAGTATACGGCTGATACGGCCGGATGATCAGCACCTTCAGATCGTAATCCGGCCGCCAGTTGGTGCGGCGCATTTCGAACTGGGTGGGGCTGATGCGACGGACGTTCTGCCCGCAGAAGCTGACGATGTTGCGCGCGTCGCCCTTGTCCACGACCAGCCGGAAAGTGCGGATCGGCGAGCGCCAATTGCCGCCGGTGCGCAGGATGTAGCCGACGCGCTGCTCGTTCGGGATGCCATTCTCGCCGGCCTCACGGCGCAGGCGATCGGCGCCGGCGATGAAATTGGCGTCGGCACAGTAATTGCGGATTTCGGCGCGCCCTTCGGGGGTGGCGCGATATTCGGGCATCGCCAGCCCCGCGCCGACGCTGCCGCCGGTGCCGGGGACATATTGATGCTGGATGCGCAGCTCGCGGCCGGCCGGAAAGGTCTGCGTCCACCAATAGGTTTCCTTGACCGTCCACAGCGGCCGGAACCACTCGCCTTCTTCCTCGATCAGGTTGAGGCGCTTCAGCTCGGCCTTGTCGGCGGCGCTCAGCCGCTGCCAGGCGGCGAAGATCGGATCGGGGCGGCCCTCGACATAATCGATCGGCGGCGCGATCGG
>JBBSLM010000418.1:0-2273 GCA_038255245.1 Sphingomonadales bacterium | reverse complement strand
TCGGCGTGGGCGTCAGCCTCGGCAGCGGTATCGCCGCCACCCTCGCGGCGCGCCGTCCGCTCGCCGGCCTGATCCTCGTCACCCCGTTCGACTCCCTGCAGGCGACCGCCCGCCAGCTCTATTGGTGGCTCCCCGTCTCCCTGTTGCTCCGCCACGATGTCGATTCCGCCGGGGCGCTTGGCGGCCGGGACATGCCGGTCGCGATCATCGCCGCCGCCGAAGACCAACTCGTTCGCCCCGAGCGAACCGACGCCCTGCGCGCAGCCCTCGCCAACCCACGTGCCGACATCCGCCTCGAGGGCGTCGATCACAGCGAGATTTTCGGCCACCCAGGCTTCTACGATGCCATGCGGCGGGTGCTGGATAGCCTTGCGCCTAATCGCTGATCCGCACCTCGGCGCCGCGCCTCAGCATCCCAGGCCGCACTACATTGGCGTGCATGCCATATTTGTTGTCGAATTGCTGGGCGATTGTCCGCATCAGCCACGGCTCGCGCTCGCCCGTATCGGGATCGATGGTGATCATCACGCAGCGCTCGATCGGCGCGGTCACCGCAATCTGCGCGCCATCCTCGCCCCCGAACACCAGCCGCCGGCCGGCCCATACGCGCAGCGGCAGATCGCTCTCGACGACCACATTGATGCGGAAGCGGCGCGGGTCGATCGGGGTGCCGTGGCTCGCCTCGACCGCGGCGTGACCGGCGGTGCTGACCAATGACAGCGGCAGCGAATCATAGGCGCCGCGCCCCAACCGCAGCAGCGACATACCTTTGCCGCTCTCCCGCCGCAGCCGCTTGATCACCGCCGGATCGTCGATCGCCCCCGTCCACCCATCGGGCGCGGTCACCCGCGGGATCGCGATCTTCGCATCCTTCCCGTCGGGATAGGCGGCGCGCCAGGCATTCAGCATCGAAAAGTCGCGGCCGGTGAACCAGGGGAAGCGGCTATGCGCGGGCTCTTTCACGAACGCCCATTGCCGGTCGCCGACAATCCCGCTCCAGCCGAGCGCGACCTCGTCCAGTGGTTCGCCGCCCATCGACTTCACCGGGAAGCGCGCCAGCGCCGCGATATGCCCGATCACTTCCCCCATACGAGGCAGGATGCCGCCCGCCGCCCTCTCTGTCGAGCAGCCCGATGAGAACAAAATCAGAAAATAGGATGTTTCCTACTTGTTCCTACGGAACAGATGCGGTACGTGCTTATCATTCTTATCATTGATCACCCGCACCGGGCGATCTAACGCGAGGGAAGGGGCAGGCTCATGGCGACGTCGCTCAAGGTCGTTTCGGACGGGAACAATATGGACACCGACAAGCAGAAGGCGCTCGACGCCGCATTGGCGCAGATCGACCGCGCGTTCGGCAAGGGCAGCGCGATGCGGCTCGGCTCGAAGGAAAAGATCGACATCGAGACGATCTCGACCGGCAGCCTCGGCCTCGACATTGCTCTGGGCATTGGCGGCCTGCCGCGCGGCCGCGTCGTCGAGATTTATGGCCCCGAAAGCTCGGGCAAGACCACCTTGGCGCTGCATGCGGTGGCCGAGGCGCAGAAGAAGGGCGGCACCGCCGCGTTCGTCGACGCCGAGCACGCACTGGACCCGATCTACGCCCGTAAATTGGGCGTCGACGTCGACAATCTCATCGTCTCGCAGCCCGACACGGGCGAGCAGGCGCTGGAGATCGTCGATACGCTCGTTCGCTCCAATGCGGTCGACATTTTGATCATCGATTCTGTCGCTGCGCTGGTGCCGCGGGCCGAAATCGAGGGCGAGATGGGCGACAGCCATGTCGGCCTGCAGGCGCGCCTGATGTCGCAATCGCTGCGCAAGCTCACCGGCTCGATCAGCAAATCCAAATGCCTGGTGATCTTCATCAACCAGCTGCGCATGAAAATCGGCGTCATGTACGGCAATCCGGAGACCACCACCGGCGGCAACGCACTGAAATTCTACGCCAGCGTCCGCCTCGACATCCGCCGCACCGGCCAGATCAAGGATCGCGACGATATCGTCGGCAACGCGACCCGCGTGAAGGTCGTCAAGAACAAGCTCGCGCCGCCGTTCAAGCAGGTCGAATTCGACATCATGTATGGCGAGGGCGTGTCCAAGGTCGGGGAGGTGCTGGACCTTGGCGTCAAGGCGGGACTGGTCGAGAAATCCGGCGCCTGGTTCAGTCACGACAGCATCCGCATCGGCCAGGGCCGCGAGAATGCGAAGACCTATCTCAAGGAAAATCCTGAGATGATGAACAAGCTCGAGGCCGCGATCCGCAGCCG
>JBBSLM010000417.1:0-2275 GCA_038255245.1 Sphingomonadales bacterium | reverse complement strand
CGGCCACGAAGGGAACCGGAGTCGGCGAAAAGGTGATTCCCGCGTTGTTTCCGAAGACCCAATTCCGCTTGCGCATGCTCCTTCTCCCCTCGACGGGATCATACGCGATCCGTGCGGGAAGGATATGGCCGTGGACTGAGCCATATCGGACTAGGCCCCGATCAATTCCCGCCCGATCAGCATCCGCCGGATCTCGTTCGTCCCCGCGCCGATATCGAGCAGCTTTGCGTCCCGCGCGAAGCGCTCGACCGGCCAATCCTTGGTATAGCCCGCGCCCCCAAGCGCCTGGATCGCTTCCATGCTCACCTTCACCGCGCTCTCGCTCGCCAGCAGGATCGCCCCGGCCGCATCGAACCGCGTCGTCTTGCCCGCGTCGCAATTCTTGGCGACGGTGTAAACGTAAGCCCGCGCCGAATTCAGCGCGACATACATGTCCGCGATCTTGGCCTGGATCAGCTGGAACGCCCCGATCGGCTTGCCGAACTGCTTGCGCTCGCGCACGAACGGCAGCACCACGTCCAGGCAGGCCTGCATGATGCCGAGCTGGATGCCGGCGAGCACCGTCCGCTCATAATCGAGGCCGCTCATCAGCACGCCGACGCCGCCATTGAGCGGCCCCATCACATTCTCGTCGGGCACGAAGCAATCGTCGAACACCAGCTCCGCGGTCGGTGAGCCGCGCATGCCCATCTTCGGGATTTTCTGGCCGATGCTGAAGCCCGGCATGTCCTTCTCGATGATGAAGGTGGTGATGCCGCGGCTCCCCTCCCCGGTCTTGGCGTAGACGACGAGCGTCTGCGCATAGGCCGCGTTGGTGATCCAGAATTTGGTGCCGTTCAGCCGGTAGCCGCCATCGACCCTGTCGGCCTTCAGCTTCATCGACACGACGTCCGATCCCGCCCCCGCCTCGCTCATCGCCAGCGAGCCGACATGGGCGCCCGAAATCAGCCCCGGCAGATATTTCGCCTTCTGCTCCGGATTGGCCCAGCGGCTGATCTGATTCACGCACAGGTTCGAATGTGCGCCGTAAGACAGGCCGATCGAGGCCGAAGCCCGCGCCACTTCCTCCTGCGCGACGACATGCTCGAGATAGCCGAGCCCCAGCCCGCCATCTTCCTCTGCCACCGTGATCCCGTGCAGCCCCAGCGCGCCCATTTCGGGCCACAGCTCGACCGGGAACCAATCCTCCTCGTCGATCTTCGCGGCCAAAGGCGCGATCCGGTCGGTCGCGAACCGCTGCGTCGTGTCGCGGATCATGTCCGCCATTTCGCCCAGCGAAAAATCGAGGCCCATTTCGGACATTCTGCTCTCCTTTGGCGCGGCCCTAGCAGAGCGCCGAAGGAGGCGACAAGGCGGCCCTATTGCATCGGCAGCGGCGTCGGCCGCGGCGTCAGCGACGGCACCGCCGCGCCGCGGTGACAGGTCGCGCAACTTACCCGCGTCTCCCCGATCCCCGCGATCGCGGGCAGCGTCTGATTGTTCAGCTGCCAGGTCATCCGCATCATCCCGCGGGCGATAGTCTTGTTCGGATTGTCGTCCGACGCGAAATTGCCGGGCACATGGCAATGGCTGCAATTCACCCCGAGCGCGGAGGCGAAGCCGGACATCATGTTGTTGAGCGTGCGCTGCGCGATATCCTGCGGGAGCACTTGCAGATTCTGCCCGCCCGGCGCGGAGGGCGACGGCGGCGCCGGCGTCCCCTGCGGCGGCTGCGCGAAGGCGATCGAAGCCGCGAAGGCGAATGTCGCGGCAGCGAGGGTGAGCGTCGATTTCATGCCGCCAGCGTAACATCAGCCGCGCGGTTTGAATACGCCCGGCTCCCGGCCTATCTCCCCGCCATCCCTTCTCCCGGAGACACTTATGTCCACCGCCAGCGACCCCATCGTCATCCTCTCCTACGCCCGCACCCCGATGGGCGGTTTTCAGGGCCAGCTCGCCCCGCTGAAGGCCACCGAACTCGGCAGCGCGGCGGTCAAGGCCGCGGTCGAGCGCGCCGGGATCGCCGGGGAGCAGGTCGACAAAATCTTCATGGGTTGCGTCCTGCCCGCCGGCCTGGGCCAGGCCCCCGCCCGTCAGGCCGCATTGGGCGCCGGGCTCCCGAAATCGGTCGAGGCGACCACGATCAACAAGGTCTGCGGCTCCGGCATGCAGGCCGCGATGTTCGCGCACGACATGATCGCCGCGGGATCGGCCGACATCATCGTCGCCGGCGGCATGGAGAGCATGTCCAACGCCCCCTATCTGCTGCAGAAGCACCGCGCCGGCGCCCGCATCG
>JBBSLM010000416.1:0-2275 GCA_038255245.1 Sphingomonadales bacterium | reverse complement strand
CAGGATGGCCGCGGCGATCAGGTAGATTTTCACGCCGCGGCCCTTTTGCGTGCCGGCCAGCAAGGCGCCGAGGGTCAGGTAGATGATCGCCGAATGCATGGCGTGCCCGCTGGGGAAGCTGGCGCTGTCGACCTCCACCAGGTGGGCGACGATGTCCGGGCGGGAGCGGTCGAAGAAGGCCTTGAGCAAGCCGCCGAAGATGGCGCCGCTGACGCTTGCCGCGAGCAGGAAAATGGCGGTGGAATATTTGCGGACCGCGACGAGATAGCCGGCGGCGAAGATCACGACGATGGTCAGCACCGCCCAGCCGCCCAGAGCTGTCACGTCGATCATCATCGCGCGCAGCCAGCCGGGGCCGGCGGGCACCGAGAGATCGGCGGCGTCGCGCAGGCCGAGCATCAACCAGCGGTCGAGTTCGTGCGTCTCGCCTTCCGAAACCTCGTCGGCAATAGCGACGAAGGCAAAGGCGGCCGCTGCCAGCAGCAGGAAGACGAGCAGGATGCGGGTGTCGACCCGGTAGCGGTCGAGCAGGGTGCGAAGGGGCGCGGGCAGCTTCACGGCTATCAGATCACAGCCGGCGGATCAAAGTCGCGGCGGCGGCGAGCCAGGGGGGATCGGCCAGCACCGTCTGGCGCCCGCCGCTGGCGAGCGGGATGAGCTGGATCTTGCCCGGCTCGCGACCGATCAGGCGGCCGAAGACGTAGCGCCCGGCGGGGCGGGGGACGAGCACGTCGCGGTTCATCGCGGCGGCGAAATCGTCGGGGCAGATCCGGTCGAGCCAGAGTTCGTCGCCGGCGCGATAATCGCCGACGCTGCTTTCGACCAGGACCGCGACCTGGCCGGCGCCGGGGCGCGGCGGCACGGCAACGCCCTCGCGGCGGGGGGCATGCGCGCCGGATGCGCCGATGATTGCGGCGACCGGGACATCCTCCCGGTCGGGCAGGGTCACCAGATCGGAGGCAGCGACGTCCAGCGCGCGGGCGATGCGGTTCAGCCAGCCCATCGAAACGGTGCGCGTGCCGGTTTCGAGCCGGCCGATCGTCTGCGGCGTGGTCGGCGGATCGCAGCGGTCGGCGACGTCCTGCAGCGTGAGCTTGCGGGCACGGCGAACTTCGCGAATGCGGGTGATCATCGAACGCTCCTAACCGACATGGTTATTTCATTTTCCTACAGATGTGCAGGAATGGCAAGAGGCTTCGCACTGATTCGGGAGATTGGATGTGGCGAAGCGGTTGCTGGAGGAACGGTCGATCGTGGTGAGCGGAGTGGCTCCCGCCGTGGCCGCCGGGCGGCGAACGGGACGGTCGGTGACCGTCAATCTTGCGGAATCGCCGCTGGGCTGGTTGCGGTCGCGTGGGCATGTTTCGGCGCGGCAATATGATGCGGGGGAGCAATTGCGCCGCGACTGGGAGTTGGCGCAGCTGGCGCCATCGGTGACCATGCGCTGGGACGCGTCCGGCGTCTTGCAGCAGCCGGGCTCGGCAGACGGCCGCGTGGAAGCAACCCGGGCGCAGATCGCGGCGAAGGCGCGGTTCGATCAGGCAGTGATCGCGGTCGGGCCGGGGCTCAGCGACATCCTCTGGCGGATCGTCTGCGCGGGCGAGGGGATGCGCGACGCGGAAGCCGCGCTCGGCTGGCCGGCGCGGGCGGGCAAGCTGGTGCTGACGCTCGCGCTCGACCGGCTGGCCGATCATTACGGGATGCGATGAAGGACGAGCAGCGGAAGCCGCGCTTTGCCCAGCCTCACGCCGCTATCCTCCCCCGTCGGAACGGGGGAGGAGGTCGGTCTCAGGGTTGCTTAGTATCGATTGTGCAGGACCCGTATCACGCGGCCGGTGCGGACGTTCACGAGCAGGAGATCGTCGCCATAGCGAATCCACTGTTGAAAGCGACCGGCGCGCGGCAGGCGGTACTGGACCGGATTGCTGATGTAATAGCGCTGCGAATAGAAGTTCGGCCGCAGCTGGAAGCCGATTCGGACCGGGCTGTAGCTCCAGTTGCGATAGGGGGCGGTGTAGCGCACGTAGTTACGGCGATCGCGCCGGTCCTCGCGCAGCTCCTGACGCGCGTCCCGCACGTCGCGGCGTTCGCGGCGGACGTCTTGGCGATTACCGTAGCGACGGGCGTCGCGCACGTCTTCGCGTTGCTCGCGCACCTCGCGGCGATCCTGACGGATTTCACCGCGCGATTGGGCGGAGGCCATGGTCGGAACGGCTGTCGCGGCCATGAGGCCAAGGATGATGAATTTGCGCATTAAGATGCTCCATTGTGGTCT